>DASZUP010000249.1:0-9158 GCA_035547635.1 Pirellulales bacterium | reverse complement strand
GCGAACTGCTCGGGCTCGATCAGCCGGCCCAGCGTGTTGATCGTCAATTGAAATTGCTGCCCGGCGGGCACAGGCTGCTGGCCGATCTGCCCCGCGGCGACTTGGATATTCTGCTCTTCCAGAGCCAAGATTACGGAGGCGGCCGAAAGCTCGAGCGAGGCGAGTTTCTCGGGATCGAGCCAGGCCCGCATGCTGTAGTCGCGCTGTCCCATGTAGGCCACGTTCGCCACGCCGGGCAGACGGCCCAACTCGTCTTTGATCTGGATTGTGGCGTAATTGCTCAAAAAGATGTCGTCGTAACGCCGGTCGGGCGAAACCAGGTTCACGATCATCATCGTGCTGGGCGACATCTTCTTGACGCTAATGCCTTCACGCTGCACGAGTTGCGGAATGACCGGCTGGGCCAGGGCTACGCGGTTTTGCACCAACACCTGGGCCATGTCGGAACTCATGCCCAGCTTGAACGTGATCGTCAGGCTGTACATGCCGTCGTTCGTACACTGCGACGACATATACATCATGTTCTCGACGCCGCTGACTTGCTGCTCGATCGGGGCGGCGACCGTGTCGCGCACCGTTTCGGCGTTGGCGCCCGGATAGAACGCGGTGACCAGCACGGTGGGGGGCGTCACCTCGGGGTACTGCGCCACCGGCAGCGTGAAGACCGCCACGCTGCCGGCGATCACGAACACGATCGACAGCACCGAGGCGAAGATAGGACGGTCGATGAAGAAGTGCGAAATCATCGTTGCGCCTGGTTCGATTGCTCAGTAGGGGGCACGTTCTTGTCCGCCTCTTCCGTTGGTTTAGGCCGGCGGCGCAAGACGCCCCGGCCACGCGTGACCAGCACGGCCGTCAACACGCCTAAAATGAAGCCGCCCGCCAAGGCCCACTCCAAACGCGGAAAGCCGACCTTCCAAACCAGCCAGCCCAAGGCCAGCCCCGAGAGGCCGCCGAATGCGGCCGAAGTGCAACCGCGCACGCGCGGTCCGCTGAACTGTTTGCACTCGCCGATCCATTCGATGACGTAAAAGAACATTGGCGTCAGCAACACCCCGAACAGCGTGACGCCAAGCATACCGCTGAACACGGCCACGCCGAGCGCCTGCCGCATTTCGGCGCCGGCGCCCTTGGCCACGACCAACGGAACGACGCCGAACACGAACGCAAACGAGGTCATCAAGATCGGCCGCAGCCGCAACTGCGAAGCCGTTTGCGTGGCGTCGACTAGCGACTGCCCTTCCTCGCGCAATTGTTTGGCGAATTCGACGATCAAGATCGCATTTTTACAGGCAAGGCCGACCAGCACCACAAAGCCGATCTGCACGAAGATGTTGATCGCCATGTGCGCGACCGCCACGCCGGCGATGGAACAGAGCAGACACAGCGGCACGACCAGGATCACCGCCAACGGCAAGGTCCAGCTTTCATACAGCGCGGCCAAAGCCAAGAACACGAACACGACCGACAGTGCAAACACGTACATCGCCGTGTTGCCGGCCTTGATCTGCATGTAGGTCAATTCGGTCCATTCGCTCTTCATCGAGCGAGGCAGCGTTTCGTCGACAATGGTCGCGATGCGGTTGATCGACTCGCCCGAACTGACGCCGGGCAGCGTATTGCCGCTGATTGGCGCGGCGTAGTAGTTGTTGTAGCGCACGACCATCACCGGCCCGCTGATCTCTCGAATGCCGACGAGCGTGCCCAGCGGCGCCATTTTTCCCAGGCTGTTGCGCACTTTCAGCAAGTTGATATCTTCGACGCGATCACGGAAACGTCCGTCGGCCTGCACGTTGACTTGCCAAAAGCGGCCGAAGTCGTTGAAGCTGTTGACGTAGTACGAGCCGAGATAAATTTGCAGCGTCTGGTTCACATCGCTGAGCGAAATGCCCATCGATTTGACTTTGGTGCGGTCGATGTCCATGTAGAGCTGCGGCGTGTCGGAGTTGAACAGCGTAAAGACGCCGACCATGCCCGACTCGGCGCCGATTTTTTGCACCAGCCGGTCAGTCTCAGTCTGCAAGCGCGGCAAGCCGAGCGAGCCTCGATCTTGGACCATCAACTTAAAACCGCCGGCGACCCCCAAGCCGGGCACCGGCGGCGCGCCGAACACGGTCACGACGGCGTCTTTCATTTCGCGCGCCAACCGGCGCCGTACTTGGGCCATGATCGCTTCAGCGTGCAGTTCCGGCGAGCGGCGCTCTTCGAACGGATCGAGGATGACGAACATCGAGCCGAAGTTCGAACTGTTGGTCGACATCAAAAACGACATGCCCGAGACGCCGACGACGTGGCGAATGCCCTTCGTCTCGAGCAGCATGCGCTGCAAGCGATCGAGCACTTCTTCCGTTCGCTGCACCGACGCCGCATTGGGCAGCGTCACGTTGACGAGCATGCGCCCCATGTCTTGCTGCGGAATGAACCCGAGCGGCAATTTCGTAAAGCCCCAATAGGTCAGGGCCAGCAAGCCGCCGTAAACCAACAAGCCGAGCACGCTCAACCGCAGCGTCCAATGTACGAGACGCACGTAGGCCTTCGTGCTGGCTTCGAACGTGCGGTTGAAGAGCTTGAAAAACCAGCCCAGCGAAACGTCGATCAGCCAGGTCAGCGGGTCGCGTCGCGCCCCGCGCGGCCGCAACAGCAACGCGGCCAAAGCGGGGCTGAGCGTCAGCGAATTGATCGCCGAGATGATCGTCGAGGCGGCGATGGTCACGGCGAATTGCCGGAAGAACTGGCCCGTGATGCCGCTGATGAACGCGCACGGCACGAACACCGCCGAAAGCACGAGCGCCACGGCAATTACCGGCCCGGTCACTTCGTCCATCGCCTTGCGGGCCGCGTCGCGCGGCGCCAGGCCGTGGTGCAGCCAGCGCTCGACGTTTTCGACGACCACGATCGCGTCGTCGACCACGATGCTGATCGCCAGCACCAATCCCAAGAGCGAAATATTGTTCAAGCTGAAGCCGAGCGCGGCCATGACGGCAAACGTGCCGACGATCGCCACGGGGACGGCGATCAAGGGAATCAACGTGGCCCGCCAGCTTTGCAAAAAGGCCAGCACGACGACCGCCACCAGCACGACCGCTTCGAGCAACGTCTTGGCGACGTCGTTTACCGATTCGCGGATGAAGGGCGTCGTGTCGTAAGCGACCTCGTAGTCGACCCCTTCGGGGAACCGGGCTTTGAGTTCTTCCATCTTGCCGCGTACGCCGTCGGCCACGTCGAGGGCATTGGTGCCGGGCAGTTGAAAAATGGCCACGCCCACCGAAGGCTGTCCGTCGAGCTTACACGTGAGATTGTAGTTCTGGGCGCCCAATTCGATTCGCGCCACGTCGCGCAGCCGCACGAACTGCGGGATTTCGCCGTGCGTGCCGCCCTGGTTCGCCTTGACGACGATCTCGCCGAACTGCTCCGGCTTGCTCAGGCGGCCCAAGGCGGTCATCGGCTGCTGATACGCGGGATTGCGCGACATCGGCGGCTGACCGACCTGCCCTGCGGCCAAGGCGCTGCTTTGAGTTTCGATCGCACGCGCCACTTCACTGGCGACCAGGTCGCGAGATGCCAGTTGTTCTGGATCGAGCCAAGGGCGGATGCTGTAGTCGCGCTGCCCAAGGAACGTGATGTCGGCCACGCCTTCCAGACGAAACAACTCGTCCTTGAGGTTGATCGTGGCGTAGTTGCTCAGATACAGATCGTCGTAGCGGCCGTCGGGCGAATAGAGGTTGACGACCAACAAGATGTCGGGCGAGCGTTTTTTGATCGTCAAGCCCTGACGCTGGACCGACTCGGGCAACTGAGGCATGGCCAGCGCCACGCGGTTCTGCACCATGACCAGCGCCGTGTTCAGGTCGGCGCCGAGATCGAAAGTGACGGTCAGCGTGTACGAGCCGTCATTGGCCGACTGCGACGACATGTAGAGCATGTTCTCGACGCCGTTGACCTGCTGTTCGATCGGCGCGGCCACCGTATCGGCCAGTACTTGTGCGCTGGCGCCCGGATAGTTGACCAGCACCTGCACGGTCGGCGGCGTGATCTGGGGGTACTGCGTGATCGGCAAGGCGATGCCGGCGATCGCCCCGGCGAGCGTGACGACGATCGACAGCACGGAGGCGAAGATCGGCCGGTCGATGAAGAATCGCGAGATCACGGCTTTTTCGAAGTCGGAGGTCGGAGATCGGAAGTCGGAAGAACGAGACCGTCCGGTCAGCGAGCCGTTGGCGCTGCGTCGTCCGACGGCTCTTGCAGGCCCGGATCGAATTGGCCCTCGTCTTGGAGGGCGGGCTTGACGATCGGCATCGGGGTCTCTTCGGTTTTGACGGTCATCCGCGGGCGCACGAACTGCAGGCCGCTGACCACGACCAACTCGTCGGGCTTGAGCCCAGTTTCGATGACTCGCAGTCCGTCCTCTTGCAAGGCGCCGACCGTGACGCGGCGGTACTGCACCTTGTTGTCGGCATCGACGACGTACAAGTATTTCAGACCTTGATCCGTGCCTAGCGCGCGATCCACCACGAGCAAGGCTTGCCGCGGCTCTCCCAGCGGCAAATGGATTTTCACGAAGTTGCCCGCCGCAAGCTTGCGCGCTCCATGCTCCGGCAAGGGATTATCGAACACGCCGCGGACGGTCAACGTGCCGGTAGTGGGATCAACGCGGTTGTTGATGAAATTGATCGTGCCCTCATAGGGAAAGCCAGTCTGGCCTTGCAGCGACATGTAAACCGGAATTGCGTCTCGTTCACGGGCCGGTTTCATTTTGCCGGCGTTGATCAGGCTTTTGATCCTGAGCAACGTCGGCTCGTCCATGTCGAAATAGGCGTAAATCGGGTCGAGCGACACCACGGTGGTCAAGATCGTCGTGTCCTGCGTCACGAGGTTGCCGATCGTCAGGTAGTATCGGCTGACCTGACCGTCGATCGGCGAGACGACTTCGGTGAAGGAAAGGTTGAGCTGGTTCGTGGCCAGCGTCCCTTCCGACATCTTCAAGGTCGCCAACGCCTCGTCTTCGGCCGCCTGGTAACTGTCGAGATCCTGCTGGGTGATGGCGGCGGGAGATTTCTCGGCGATCGCCTTGGCGCGGACATTGTTGGCCTTGGCCAGCTTGACCTTGGCCTTATTGGCCGCGACTTCGCCGACGGAAAAATCGACTAGCGCTTGATAAGGGCGAGGATCAATCTCGAACAGCAAATCCCCTTCCTTGACCTCGGCGCCTTCCTTGAACGGCATCTTGGTCAGATAGCCCGTCACTCGGGGCCGAATATCGACCGAGTGGACCGCGTCGGTCCGGCCGGTGAAGTCGACGTAGTCGGTGATTTCCCGCTGGACGGGGCGGCTCACCGGAATGACGGGCGCTTCCGGCTCCGCGACGGCCCGCGTCTTTGGCTGACACCCCCCGGATACCGCCCCCATCAATCCGCAAAAGATCAATGCCTCGCCGGCGTAACGCATGCGCGTCCTCGTTTGAGTCCATTCTTCGAAGTGACCCGGCCATTTTAGCGGGTTCGGGCAACAGGCCAACTAGCCCGCCCGGCCGGCGCGGCCGCTATGTTCGGATTCTCCCGCAAGCTGGCCCCGAAACGCCGCTTTTTCCTTGCCGCGTTTGAAACCGCTGGTTTTAATGAATCGTACCGGGACTTTTCGAGGCTTTGGGAGTTTCTGTACATGCTGGGGTCGCCTTTCTTGCGCGCAATCACCTCTTCGAAACGTTCACGTGCGGCTCGCCGCAAGCCGCTTCACCGCTTGCCATTACAAGGAGTCCGCTCTCGCGCTCTCGGCGCCGAACGGCTGGAAGCCCGCTGGTATCTCACCGCCGACCCGATCGTGACGGTGGACACCAACTTTGGCAACTTTCAGATCGAATTGCTCCCTGGCGCCGCGCCGCATACCGTTCAGAACTTCTTAAACTACGTCAGCAGCGGAGCTTACACCGACACGATCTTTCACCGCTCGGTGACGAATTTCATCGTACAAACCGGCGGCTTTACGTCTCCCTCGACCACGTTCACTAGTACTTCGCAGTTCGCCACGATCCCGACGCAGTCGCCGGTCGCGCTGGAATACGGCCTGCCGAACACGCTTGGTACGGTGGCCATGGCCCGCACAAGCGACCCGAACAGCGCCACCGACCAGTGGTTCATCAACACGGTCGACAACACCAATACGCTTGGGCAGAGCAACGGCGGCGGATATGCCGTGTTCGGCAAAATCATTGGCAACGGCATGCAGGTGGTCAACGCTATCGCCGCATTGTCGACGACCCAGGCCGACACGGGGGTTTTTTCCACCTTGCCGCTGGGCGCTAATAACACGCTAGTCCGCATCAGCTCGGTCACGCTCGACAGCGTCGACGGCACGGTGTTCAGCGACAACAACGGCAACGGCACGCTCGACACGGGCGAGCAAGGCATCTCCGGGCGAACGGTCTATGTCGACGCCAACAACAACGGAGTGCTAGACTCGGGCGAGACGTCGACGACGACCGACGCCAACGGCAACTACACGTTCAGCGGACTCGCTGCGGGGAGCTACACCATACGCGAGGTGCTCCCCGCGGGCGTTTCGCTCACGACCGGCACGCAATCGGCGACCGTGATTTCGGGACAGACGACTACGGGCGCCAATTTCGGCGAAACGCCGTCGATTTCGGGCAACGTGTTCGTCGATCTCAACGGCAACGGCACGCTCGACTCGGGCGAACCCGGCCTGGCAGGCGCGACCGTGTTCTTGAACGTCGACAACTCGGGCTCGTTGAATAACAATCCGCATACCACTACCTCGTCTACCGGCGCCTTTTCGTTCCCTGCCCAAGCGGCCGGTACGTATACGGTGATGGTGCAATTGCCCTCGGGCGTCACGCTCTCGACCGGCACGCAAACGGCGACGGTTACCGCTACCAGCGGCGTTAGCGGCCTGGTGTTCGGCGAAGTGCCGTCGATCGACGGGTTGGTGTTCGTCGATGCGAATAAGAATGGACAGGCCGACCAAGGCGAGCCGGCCAAAGCCGGCCGGACGGTCTATATCGACGCGAACAATAACGGCCAGCTCGACCAGGGAGAGACGCAGACCACGACCAACGCCCAGGGCCTGTATTACTTCATGGGCGTCGCCGCCGGGAATTACACCGTCAAGGAAGTGGCGCCCGCCGGCACGCAGATTACCACGCCCGCGCAAAACATCACCGTCACCGCCGGACATGTCACGTCGGCCATTAACTTCGGCGAAGTGCCGCCTTCGATCTCCGGCACCGTGTTCGTCGACATGAACACGGATGGTAAGTTCAACGCGGGCGATATCGGCCTGGCCGGGCGCACCGTGTTCCTCGATGCCAACGGCAACGGCGTGTTGGATTCAGGCGAGACGTCGATCACCACCGATTCGCTCGGAAAATTCTATTTCACCGGCCTGGCGGCCGGTACGTACCACGTGCGAGACGTGCTGCCGGCCGGCGTCTCATCGACGACGCCGACGTCGCAACTGGACGCCGTGGTCACGGCCGACCAGACCACGACTGGCATAAACATTGGCGAAGGTCCGTCGATTGTCGGCAAGGTATTCACCGACCTCAACGGCAACGGCACGCCCGACTCGGGCGAAGCCGGCGTCGCGGGGCGCACGGTGTTTTTGAATGTCGACGGAACGGGCTTGCCCGCCAACAATCCCCAGGCGACCACCGACGCTACGGGCGCATTCGTCTTTTCGGGATTGGCGGCCGGTACTTACACGGTGATGGAGGTTTTGCCCAGCAACGTCACGCTGACCACGCCCTCTCAATCGGCCTCGGTCACCGCCGGCAGCACCGTGCAGAACTTAATCTTCGGTGAAAAGCCGTCGATCACCGGAAGCGTGTTCATCGATGAAAACGGCAACGGCCAATTCGACTCCGGCGAGCCAGGCGTGCCGGGGCAGAAAGTCTTCATCGATGCGAACAACAACGGCACGCTGGATTCCGGGGAACTCTCGACGCTGACCGACGCCAACGGCAACTATTCGTTCACCGGGCTCGCCGCAGGAAATTATACGGTGAAGGAAGTTTTGCCGACGGGCGTCACGCTGACCACCGGGACGCAGACGGTTTCCGTCGTGGCCAACCAAACCAAGTCGGGCGTGAATTTCGGCGATCGGCCGTCGATCACCGGCACTGTGTTCTCCGATTCCAACGGCAACGGCAAGCTCGACTCGGGCGAACACGGCGTCTCGGGACGAACCGTCTTTATCGACTCGAATAACAACGGCACTCTCGACTCCGGCGAGCCGACGACCGTGACTAGTGCGAACGGCAGCTACGCCTTTTTGGGGATGGCGGCCGGAACCTATACCGTGCGCGAAGTCGTCGCCTCGGGCGTCGTGCTGTCCACTCCGCCGCTGAAATCGGTCGTGGTTGTCGCGAATCAGGCCACGAGCAGTATCAACTTCGGCGAAGCGGTCGACACCACCACGCCGAACATCACCGGGACGGTGTTCGAGGACGCCAACCTGAATGGTCAGCGCGACTCGGGCGAGCGCGGCCTCTCGGGCCGCACGGTATTTGTCGACATCGACGGCTCGGGCGCTCCGGGCCCGAACAACCCGTCGACGACGACCGACGCCAATGGAAATTTCACATTCATCGGCTTGCCGGCCGGTACGTATACGGTGAAGGAAGTGATCTCCGCCAATCACGGCGTGACGATCACGACCCCGGTGCAAACCGCGACTGTGATCGTAGGCCAGACCAAGTCGGGCGTGATCTTCGGCAACTTGCTGATGAGCACGCTCGCGCCGTTGCCGTATCCGGGCAACAATGCCAGTTCGACGTCGAATCCTTCCGACCCGAACGGCTCCTTTATCAACGGCATCTACGAAAGCATCCTGGGCCGCGCGGCCGACACGGCTAGCCTGGCCTATTGGAAAGGCCGCTTGGCCAGCGGGGCCTCGCGGGCTGACGTGGCGCGCGGCGTTTGGGAATCGTCCGAGCATCGTGCGAACGAAATCGACCAGTATTACCACACGTTCCTCGGGCGCGCTGCGGACCCCGTCGGCAAGTCCTATTGGCTCAATGCGTTTTCGAGCTGGGCGATCGAAGAGAACGTCGTCGCCACGTTCGTCACGTCGGCTGAATACTCCACGCGCCTGCATCCAACCGATAGCAATTTCATCAGCGGGCTTTACCAGGATATCCTGGG
>DASZUP010000248.1:0-3734 GCA_035547635.1 Pirellulales bacterium | reverse complement strand
GTCTATTCGCTGTGGCGGCTCGATTTCACGCCGCAACCGATTCAGTTCGTGCTTTATCCGGTTTATCTGGCCTGCGGCGTGGCGATGCTCTATAGCCTGATGATCGCCCTGTCGAGCGCCAGCATCTGGCTGGGGCGCAATCAGAGCTTGTACGATTTTTGGTTTTACATTACCAATTTCTCGCGCTACCCGATGGAAATCTACCGTGGGACGCTGGGCACGCCGCTGCGCTGGGCGTTTACGTTCGTAGTTCCGGTGCTGATCGTCGTCAACGTGCCGGCCCGACTGCTGGCCAAACCGCTATCGCCCGAGAATTGGCCGCTGGCCGGGTTCGCTTTGATCGCCACCGTGGCGAGCCTCTGGGCTTCGCGTTGGGTCTTTCAGCGGGCGCTGGCCAGCTATCGCAGCGCCAGCAGTTGAGCGGCAGTTAAAATCGCGATTCGTGTTTGACAAGCCCCGGGCGGCTGCCTAAGATCGTCACCTGAGGAGCGAGCCGCACAACTGCAAGAATTAGCGCAATGGCGAGAGATCGCCCGAGCGCACTCACCCCGACGCGCGGCTATAGTCGATGAGCTTTCCTGCTTGGCTCCGCCTGCGAAGCGTGCCTGCCGGTCGATTCTCGATCGTCGCCGGGGCGCTGGCAGCGTACCTCATCGCCGCGGTCGGCGTGCCGTTGCCGTCGTTTCAGGCCAAAGACCGCAGCCAACCGTTCCCTTGCATGGACCGTCCTTGCGGCTGCAAAAGCGCGGCCGCCTGCTGGACGAGTTGCTGCTGCACGACGCCTGAAGAGCGGCTGCACTGGGCGCACGAGCATGGCGTTGAACCTCCCAGCGAACTGCTGGCGGCCGTCTCTAAGATTGACGAGACCGAAAGCAAGCCCGCTCGCGCCTGTTGCGCCCATCGCTTGCCTGAAGACGACGAACACGCCCCACGCGCGCCATCGCATGATTCGCAACACGATCATTGCACGAACCCTTGCGCCGCCGACGGCAATCGACCGATCGCGGCCGCGGAACATGCGACCGACGCAAGTGCCCTCGATTTCGTCGTGATTTCCGCAATGCGCGAATGCCAAGGTCTCTCTCCGTTGTGGAGCGCCTTGTCCGCCGCGACTCCGCCGCCGGCGCCCGTCAACTACCAGTTTGAATGGCGTTTGGCGGGTTGGATTGTCATTCTCTCCGATTCGACGCCTTCGCCCCACTTTTCTCCGGCGGTTCCTCCGCCTAGGGCCTGAGCCGGCCACTGGCCGCGAAGCGGCGCCTGCGCCTTCAGCACGCTCCCGTGCGTTTGAGGCCGGCTGCTGCGATCGCATGTTTTTCGGTGAAAGTGCAACTGCGGCAACGTGCGACCGGCATGGTCTCGCGCGCTTAAGTTGTTCGCCGGATGGCTCGCTCCTCAAAGTGAAACTGTCTGCGTCGACTTAGGCGCGCCAGGCCAGAGCCGAAATGCGGCAAGCCAATTGCCGCGGCCATGGCCGCCCTGGCCCGCGCTGGGATCGTCGGGCGTCTGAGAACAACATGCCTCGGCTGGGAACGCAAGCGACCTGCACCGAGGGCTCAGGCAAAGAGAATCGTTCGGGCCGAGCAAACGACCCTGCGTCGTCCTGCGGACGACAAAACGGCCCGCCTTTGAATTAAGTCGCACGAATGTCGAGAAGAGATTCGGAGAGATGAAAGGCATCATGAGACTGCGAAAAGCTTTTACGTTGATCGAACTGCTGGTGGTGATCGCCATCATCGGCATTCTCGTTGCGCTGTTGCTGCCGGCCGTGCAGGCCGCCCGCGAATCGGCCCGGCGCACGCAGTGCAGAAACCAGCTCAAGCAGATCGGGCTGGCGATGCAGAACTACCACGACCTCGTGCGGGCGTTTCCCGCGGGTTATTACTCGGCGCTCGACGGCAATGGCGGCGAACTCGGGCCGGGCTGGGGCTGGTGCGCCGCACTGCTGCCGGCCCTGGAGCAAACGAACCTCGCCGCACAAATCAACGTGAATCTCGACATCGGCGATCCCAAAAACGCGGCGGCGCGAGCCACGCTGTTGCCGGTGTTTTCCTGCCCGAGC
Source organism: Pirellulales bacterium (assembly GCA_035547635.1). Taxonomy (GTDB): domain Bacteria; phylum Planctomycetota; class Planctomycetia; order Pirellulales; family JAICIG01; genus JAICIG01. The sequence continues at coordinate 1,672 of DASZUP010000248.1, read as the reverse complement.
GAAACGTATCGTTCAACGTTCGTCGTGGCCAACACCTCGGCGTCCGTGGCGTACGGCAATTACGTAGCTATCAATGGCAATGCCGGCGTCAGCGACTTCGCCGGCAGCAACGACGGGGCGTTCTTGCGCAACCGCTGGCTCCGCATGGCCGAGATCGCCGACGGATTGAGCAATACGCTGTTCGTCGGCGAGCGCTGTTCGCGGATGTCCTTCACCAGTTGGACCGGCGCCGTGACGGGCGGAGAAGTCCCCTCGCAACTCGACCCAGCGGCCAGCGAGTCGTCCGCGGCGCTCGTGCTGAGCCATGCCGGTCCGCACGCGCCGAACAACCCCGAAGTGACCGACGCCGACGCCACGGCGAGCTTTCACCCGATCGGCGTCAACTTTCTGTTCGGCGATGGCTCGGTTCACGCGATCAGCAACTCGATCGACGTGCCGATCTACGACGCCCTGGCTACGCGGCACGGCGGCGAAGCGGCCAGCGGCGACGATTATTGATTCTACAAGACGGGGCAGGCGTCTACCTTGCCGTCTTTGCAGGCGGAACTCCGGCGCCACAAGTGGCTCGAGTCAGGTTGCCGCGCCCTAGGTTTCCCTTGTACGGGTTCCTCGTGGCGACTATCCTGCCGAGGTCGATCCGTCTGGCTTGCGTGCCGAGCGCAACTCCAGGTCGATCTTCGCCTCGCGCGGCGCGGCAGACTCTTCCCTTTAGCGAGCTTCGCATCCGATGGCGGTCGAACGCAGAATGGTTTCGCTGGCTCCGCCGCGGCGGTGGCGGTTTCTCAAGCTGCTGGCGGCGCTGATCGCCGTGTTCGCTATCGGCGGCTATGCCAGCTTCAAGACGATGATCGAGATGCCGGGCCAAAGCTATCAAGGTCCGCTCGAGCCGCTGCCGCCGGCGGAGCTTTCGTTGCGCGACGAACTGCGCAAAGACGTCGAGCATCTGGCCGTGACGATCGGCGAGCGGAACTTGGAGCATTACGACAAGCTATGCGACGCGGCAAGATTCATCGAGTCGCAGTTTTTGGCCTGCGGCTATGAAGTCGACCGGCAGAGCTATGAGGCCCGCGAGCGAGAGTGCTTCAACCTGCAAGTCGAAATCGAAGGCGCCAAACATCCCGAGGAAATCGTGATCGTCGGAGCGCATTACGATTCGGCCGTCGGGGCGCCGGGCGCCAACGACAATGCCAGCGGTACGGCGGCGATGTTGGCCTTGGCCCGACGGTTTGCCAAATCGCAGCCCGAGCGCACGCTGCGGTTTGTGACCTTCACGAACGAGGAGCCGCCTTATTTTCAGAAACGCGAAATGGGCTCGTGGATCTACGCCCACCGGTGCAGCCAACGCAAAGAAAACCTGGTCTGCGTGCTGAGCCTGGAGACGATGGGCTATTTCACGGACGAGCCCGACAGCCAGCAGTACCCTCCCCCGTTCGGCGCCGCTTACCCAAGCGTGGGCAATTTTATTGCCGTGATCGGCGATGTCGGCTCGCGCAAGCTGGTTCGCGACGTGATCGCTTCTTTCCGGCGGTACGCCGAATTCCCCTCGGAAGGCGGCGCCGTGCCGTCGTTCGTGCCGGGCGCCGGCTGGTCCGATCATTGGTCGTTTTGGCAAGCCGGCTACCCCGCGGTGATGATCACCGACACCGCGCCATTTCGCTACCGCTATTATCAC
>DASZUP010000247.1:0-4718 GCA_035547635.1 Pirellulales bacterium | reverse complement strand
TGGCGAGCTGTCGGCAGCCGCTCCGCCGGACGAACTGACCGGTTCCGGACAGGTTCTCGGCACGGTCGACTACATGGCGCCGGAGCAGGCGCTCAATACGCGCCATGCCGATCATCGGTCGGACATTTACAGCCTGGGCTGCACGCTCTACTACCTGCTGACGGGAAAACCGCCTTACGCAGGCGAGACCCCGATGGAGCGCCTGCTGGCGCACCGCGAACATCCGATTCCCTCACTGACAAGCGAATGCCCGGAAGCCCCGCCCGCGCTGGTCGCTATCTTCGAAAAGATGATGGCCAAAGCTCCGGACCAGCGTTATCAGGACGTGACCGCGGTGCTGGATGACCTGGCCGCCTGCGACGCCGCTCTCGCAGCGAGCGTTGCCGTTTGCGACGAGACCACAGAGTCTGCTGGCGACGAACCGGCGCCGCAGCGCGCGGATCTCGCCCTCGCCGCACCGCTTTCCGCCGCACCGGCGGCCCTCACCCCGCCGACGCGCGTCGAACGGCCGGTCCGCGGTCTTTGGGAGCCGCTCGAGCACGTTCGAATCTGGCATTGGGCTTTGGGGGCGGCGACCGGCGGGCTCTTGGTGCTGTTGGCCGGGATCGTCTTTTTAACGTTCTTCGCTCGTTAACCGAAACGGTGCGAGCCTTCTTACCTCGATATCCGCCGCATCCGTCACGCCCGTTTCCGCTGCGCGACAGCGAGGCTCGCTCTGAGTCGCACAAGCATCAGCTTGCCAATGGCATCGTATCTCCGGCAGAGCTGGAGCTTTGCGGGCAGACGCCAGCAAGATGTCACCCCGCGATCGCCTCGAAATGCTGTCTTTGTGCTTCCGCCAACAGCGCTCGACTTTGCGGGCCCGAAAAACTCCCTAGCCGGAAAAGTTTGCCGTTTGCCTGCGATAGTGCCCCTCTAATGCGGCGAGCCAAGCCGCTTTTGCCTGCAAACGTGCTATAGGGCCTACCGATAGCTCTGTTAGCCGATCGGACTCGGCACCAGTATTGCACCCCTGTCGCTAGATGTGGCGCTGGGTTTACCGTTCGTGCGCGTTTACTTGGCGGCACGCGTCACGACCCGTTCATGGATTGGAGTATCGGGTCATGAAGATCTCACCGCGGACGATGGCGATTGCCATCGCCGGGCTGCTATGGTGCAGTCCGTCATTTGCTCAGCAGCCTGGAGGCTACGAGGTTCCCTATCAACCTTCGCCCAAAGCGCAGGCCATCACGCGCAGCGCCAGCGCATTGGCGAATAACTACGAGAGCTACTACGCCGACGGCGAAGCTCCGGCCGACGCTGAACCGCCATCGCCCAGCGATGCGGCGCCGTTCGAAGGCGACGTCGTCCCTTCGACGGTTTCCAAATCGTATGGGCAGAGCTGCCGCCCGGCGTCGCACAAGTGCAACGGCGGCGGCATCCATTGCCGCAGCGATAACGTGGAACTGGGCGAGCCGTTCGCCTTGGCGGACCACACCTGCTGGCTGAAAGAGAAAAACATTCAGGTCGCCGGCTGGATGGCCAACAGTTACACCTGGAATCCGTACAACCCCAGCGACCGCTTCAACGGTCCGGTGACCTGGACCGACCAGGCGAATACGTATCAGTTGAACGAACTGTACATCTACGCCAAGAAAGATGTTGACACCGAGGGCAGCGGCTGGGACATCGGCGGTCGCGCCGACGCGCTGTACGGCACGAGCTATCGGTGGGATACGGCAGGCGGCCTGGAAACCCATTTTGGCAACGGCCAGTTCTATGGTTTGGCGTTGCCGCAGTTTTATGGGGAAATCGGCTACAACGACTTGAAGGTCAAAGTCGGGCACTTCATCTCGCCGGTCGGTTACTACACGGTCGGAACGTATAACAACTTCTTCAACACGCTGCCGTATACCTATCAATACGGCGAGCCGTTTACTCATACCGGCGTTTGGGCCACCTGGCAGGCGTCGGAAAAAGTGAATGTCGGTGCGGGCATCATCCACGGCTGGGACGCCTTCGACAACACGGCCAATCCTCACGCCGGCTACCTCGGCACCTTGAGCATCAACGGCAACCATGACGACTCATTGGCGCTGGTGCAGATTTACAGCATGGAGCCGAATCAGTCGGGCGGTTTCAGCCCCCGATATTTCCAAACCTTGGTCTACAGCCGTCCGCTGAACGAGAAGTGGACTTACATCGCCCAAAGCGACCTCGGCGTGCAGAGCAATGCCATGGCCAGCGGCAAGTCGGCCTACTGGTACGGCGTCAATAACTATCTGTACTGGAAGAAGAACGACCTTTGGAGCTGGGGCCTCAACTTCGAGTGGTTCCGCGACGAAGAAGGCTTCCGCGTTGGCCAGGTGCTGCCGTCGCTCGGCAGCCCTCACGCTCGCGGTTATGCCTTGAGCGGCTTTGCCGGCAACTTCTTCGCACTGACCTTCGGTCCGCGGTGGACGCCGCTGCCAAACCTGGTGGTTCGGCCTAACCTGCGATGCGACTGGTACCAGGGTCCGCGCAACGCCGGAGGGCTCAAGCCGTACGACGGCGGTCTCAAGAACTTCCAGCAAATCCTGGCCACCGACGCAATCATTACGTTCTAACGCGTCGCACGTCTCCGATCCCGCGCAAGCGACGTCGCCTGCAATGAGCATGCAGGCGGCGTCGCCTTTTTTATTTCCGCCCGGTTGCCGCCTATTGCCCAATTGCGCGTCGGCCGCTGCTTGTCCGGCAAGCATTGAAAGCTCTGGCGGTGTGCCCATAGAAGACTGAACGGGGCACTGTCGTTTTCTGCAAAGCATTGGCGTCCCTAGGTATGCGCCGCCCCGTGCGTGCGAGCGGTCCACGAACGGCACAGCGCTTGCTCAACCACGGAGACAAAGCCCGATGTGGCGCAGCGACAAGGGGAACTGCTTGTTGCTCTCGCCGTGGGCGCGCTGTGCATTTGCTCTTGGAAAGATTGGCTCTTGCCTGGGCCAGAAGGATGCCCCAGCGACTTGGGTGGACGCTCCGCCTAGTCCGCCCAAGTCGGGGCGTTCTTCATTCTCCGCCGCTCGCTGGCTCCTCTGTGTGGCTGCCATGAAGTTTGGGCCGCGCGACGGGCGTTCACGCCGCGCACTGGTTTTACGGCGCCGTTCCTGATTTACCGTCCGCGGGAACGGCCGCCAAACCGCCCGGCTCGTGGCAACCAGGCTACCGAGCGAAACGGCACAACCCCGGAAGTGCGCGCAGTCGGGGCTTGAGAGACGTGGCTCGACGGGCTACGATCAACACAACCTGGGAGCCATTACGCGCATGAAGTTGATTATCGCCATTATTCAGCCGAGTCGGCTCGAGGCGGTGAAAGCCGCCTTGACCGAAGTCGAAGTCTTCCGCCTGACGGTTATGGACGTGCAAGGGTTCGGCCGTCAGAAAGGGCATACCGAGGTCTACCGAGGCCACGAGTTCTCGGTCAATCTGCTCCGCAAGGTGCAATTACAGATTGCCGTCAACGAAGACTTCGTGGAACCGACCATTGAGGCCATCGTCAAAGGCGGCCGCTCCGGTCCGAGCGGGGAAATCGGCGACGGCAAAATCTTCGTCCTGCCCCTGGACGATTGCATTCGCATTCGCACCGGGGAACGAGGCAGCGAAGCGATCTAGCGCCGTCATCAGAGCGAGCGCTTGTTCATGATGCTCCATCCGCGCGCGGCGCTTTGCGATCCGGCGCCTCTGCTGGCCAGAATTATCGCGCCTCCGCATCAGACAACGGACCGTGCCTGAACGGCCAGCCCACCTGCGGCCTATTCATACTCGTATTCGCTCGGGGCGCTCCGCGGCATCCAGCGGCAGAGCAGCAGCCCGCCGAAATACAAGATCGTCAGAGGGACGGCCATCAGGAAAATGCTGTACGGGTCTGCAGGAGTCAAAACGGCCGACAGCACGAAGATCACCAGCACGGCGATGCGCCACTTCTCCAGGTAAGCCTGCATGCTGAACACGCCGATCCGTTCCAGGAACAACATCACCAGCGGCAACTGAAAGCTGACGCCAAAGCCCAGCGGCAGAAACAGCACGAAGCTGAGCCACTCGCTGATGCGCGGTTCGGGATCAAAACCGAGCCACTGGTTGAAGCTGAACAGGAAGTTCAACACCGGCTCGAACACGAACAGATAGGCCAAGGCGGCGCCGGCCAGGAACAAGCCCAGGCTCATCGGCAGGAAGCGATACACGTACTTCTTTTCGTGCGGATAAAGTCCCGCCGCAACAAAGGCCCAAATCTGAAAGAAAACCCAAGGGCTGGAGACGAGCACGCCGACGACGAATGAGGCCTTCATCCAGATCGAAAATGCTTCTTGCGCACTGAGCGTCGTCGGATTCGTGCGAGGATCGTCGGCGACCGGATGCCAGTTAAACACCGGGACCAGGCTGCTCACGGAAGCAATGGCGCGAGGTTTCGGCGCCTCCGCCTCGCCTTCCTTCCTCGAGACGTTCGTCGTCGGCACGCCTGTTGTGGCGCCCGGAGAGACCTGGCTGGCAAGCTCGACTCCCTTGAGTGCCTGCGGCTCGACGCGTTTCAAATCGCTGAACACCTGGTGCGGGTGGATATAGCGAATCTCCAGGACCATATGATCCCGCTTGACCAGTTGTTCGACTTCCTCGATGGTGTAGAAGACTTCTTCTTTCTTCTCCGCGCGTTCAGCCGCCCACGCCTCGAAATCCGAGACCGATTTCTTCTCGTAAAACGTGCCCAAGGC
>DASZUP010000246.1:0-6840 GCA_035547635.1 Pirellulales bacterium | reverse complement strand
AGATCAGGCATTGGCGTTGGTAGAACAGCAAGTGCGGCCTAAGTCGCCCGTGCAACTGCCGGTTTCGAAGGCATTGGGCCTGCTGCTGGCCGAAGACGTGGCCAGCGACGTCGATTCTCCGCCGCATGACAAATCGCTGGTCGACGGTTACGCCGTAGCGGCCGGCGACCTGGCCGGCGGCGAAGCCCGCTTGAAGATTCTCGAAGAAGTCGTGGCTGGCGCCGTTCCTTCGCTGCGCGTCGAGAAGGGCGCGGCGACGCGGATCATGACCGGAGCGCCGCTGCCTGAAGGGGCCGCGTCCGTGGTCATGATTGAACAGACCGAGCTGGCGCCGGGGACGGACGGATCGCTAGGGTTCGTACAGATTCGCGCCGAGAAGTACTCGCCGGGGCAAAACATCATGCGCCGCGGCGCCTCATTACGCAGCGGCGACGTCGTGCTAACTGCCGGCCATAGGCTGCGGCCTGCCGAAATCGGCCTGCTCTCTGAAGTCGGACGAAGCGAAGTCAAGGTCGTCCCTCGGCCGACTGTGGCTGTGTTGCCGACGGGAGATGAATTGGTCGAACCCGCGGTGCGGCCCGCGCCCGGACAAATTCGCAATTCCAATGGTCCGATGTTGCTGGCCTTGATTGACCGCGCCGGCGGAACGCCCATCGAACTGGGCATCGGGCGTGATAACCGCGACGATTTATTGCAGAAGATCTCCGCCGGGCTCGCGGCCGACGTGCTGGTTTTGTCGGGCGGCGTTTCCGCAGGCGTATTGGACCTGGTCCCTGGCATTCTGGCGGAGTTGGGCGTGCAGAAGGTGTTTCACAAGCTCCGGCTGAAGCCCGGCAAACCGATCTGGTTCGGCGTGCTGGATAGCGACGGCGCCCGCAAGCTGGTCTTCGGTCTGCCGGGCAACCCGGTCAGCAGCCTGGTCTGCTTCGAACTTTTCGTACGGCCGGCGATCGCACGGATGGCCGGCCGGCCCTTTGCGGGCTTGTCGGCAGTGCGCGGCCGATTGACGAGCGAGTTCGTCCAACGCGGCGAGCGGACAACCTACTATCCCGCCGCACTGGAAGAGACCAGCGAGGGCCTTGCCGTCCGTCCCCTCTCCTGGCAAGGTTCAGCGGATCTCCGCGGATTAGCCGCCGCCGACGCTTTGGTCCGCTTTCCGCCGGAAGATCGGACCTTCGCGCCCGGCGAGTCGGTCGTGGCGTATCGGCTCGGCTGAAGGGCATCGGCGACGCTGAACAGGAGCAGGCGGCGGTGAGCTGGCGGCTTTTGCGCGCTTTCGCTGCCCGATGCCCGGTTCGCATTGGGTGAATTCGGCGTGCTGTCGGAGCAGTCCGCCCCGACCGAGCTTGCCTCGGCCGAGCGCAGTGATTGATCAGCTAGCTCGCGCGCCGGTGCGCAGCACGTCGCCCCGTGCCGAGCTTGCCTCGGTCGAGCGAATGATTTCAACCGGTCGTGGGCAGCGAGCGATGAACGATCGGTCGACGAATACGGCATGAATTCCGTCTGACGCCGGCTGGTATCGGCCCCAATCTCACCCTTGGCGCCCGGCAACGCGTGTAAAAGCTGACGTGGACGGGAAGGGGTGAAAACACCGAAAAGCGGTATCCCTCTGAAATCGCTCTCCCGTCTATGATTAGGAAAGCGACCGCCGGCTGTGCCATCCGTTTTCCTTTACCTGTATGCCGAAGATGTCGAGCGCCAAATTGAGCAATGCTGAACGCCGCAGGGCGAGGCCTGGCATAAAGGAAGGCGCCTCGCTCGCCCCTACTGCGGGCACATCGCAGGAACCTGCAGAGTTGCGCACGCCGCTGCTGCAACGTGCAGGAGCGTTAGGATTCGCGGGCAGTCTGCTGCTGTGGGCGGCGTTTCCGCCGCTCGGCTGGTGGCCGCTGGCCTGGCTGGCGCCGATTCCTTGGCTCTTGTTGGTGCGGCGGCATGAGCTCCCCGGGCGCCATCCGTATCGCATGCTGTGGCTGGCCGGCGGTGCGTTCTGGTTGGGCGTGCTGCACTGGCTGCGTTTGCCCCATCCAGCCACGAGCATCGGCTGGGTCGCGTTGTCAGGTTACTTGGCCGTTTACCTGCCGCTGTTCGTTGCGTTGTCGCGCGTGGCCGTGCAGCGACTGCGTTGGCCGCTCGTGCTCGCCGCGCCGATGGTTTGGACGGGGTTGGAATTGGCGCAAGCGCATCTGCTGACCGGCTTCAACATGGCGGCGCTCGGCAACAGCCAGTACCGCTGGATCGCGTTGATTCAAATCGCGGATCTGGCCGGGAATTACGCCGTCGGCTTCGTCGTCATGTTTGTCGCTGCTTGCCTGGCGAGCATGGGGCCGGTCGGCGATCGGCGTTTTTCGCTCTGGCCGCTGGCGCCGCTGGCCTTGATGCTGGGCGCGGTCCTGGGCTACGGCGTCATGCGGCAAAGCGACGGCGAGGGCCGCCCGGGGCCGCGGATTGCGTTGCTTCAAGGCTCGGTCGATACGGAGTTGAAGCACGATCCCGCGCGGCAAGCGCAGATTCAGGAACAGTACAGCTCGCTCTCGCTGCAGGCCCTCCGGCAAAAACCTCGTCCGGATTTGCTCGTCTGGCCTGAAACAATGTATCGCAATCCGCTGCTGGTCTGTTCGGCCGACGTCAAACCGCCGGATGAGTGGCACGGCTCGGCGGAGGAGTTCAAAGCAGAACTGGCCCGCCGGCAGAACGCGATCAGCGAAGACGCCCGCTGGCTGCAAGTTCCGCTGCTGTTGGGCATCGACGCGGCGCATTATGGACCCGGTACGATGGAGCGTTACAACTCGGCGCAGTTCATTGCCGACGACGGGACTCTCGGACCGCGGTACGACAAGATGCATCCGGTGCTGTTCGGCGAGTACGTCCCCTTCGCCCGGCAATTCCCCTGGTTATGCCAACTCTCGCCGATCGGAGCGGGCATCGATTGCGGCGTGAAAACGCCCGCCTTTGAAGTGGCCGGCGCCCGGCTGGCGGCGAACATTTGCTATGAAAGCTGCTTGCCGCATCTGATTCGCAACCAGGTCGCAGAGCTGCGCGGCGCCGGCCGCGAACCGGACGTGCTGGTCAACCTGACCAACGACGGCTGGTTCTGGGGCTCGAGCGAGCTCGATCTGCACCTGATGTGCGGCGTCCTACGGGCGGTCGAATGCCGCAAACCGTTCCTGGTAGCGGCGAACACCGGGTTTTCAGCCTGGATCGACGCCGACGGACATATCCTCAAACAGGGCCCCCGGCGCGACCAGGAGGTCGTCATCGCCGACGTCCGGCTCGATGAGCGCATGAGCCGTTACGTCAACTGGGGCGATTGGCCCGCCGGTTTGTGCCTGGCCGGCTGCGCCTGCTTCGCCTTCGCCGGCTGGCGCGAGCGCCGTAAAGGAACCGCCTGACGCGAGCTCAGTCGTTGTCCGATTTCGTCATCACCTTGCGGCGAAAATCACGAACGCTGTCCTGGGCCAACAGCGGCAGCTTGGAGCGGAGCAAATTGGCGCCGCCGAACCAGGCCTTGGGTTCCTGGAAAACCTGGTGGTACTCGACGAACAAGGCGCCCTCCGGCTCTTTCAGCCGCGTGACCTTGGCGTAAAAGCCCGCGCCGGAGTACGGGTGCGGCTGGCCGACCTGCGGCTTGCCCAGTTCGTCTCGCTTCATCGGACGCCACTCGTTCGGATACTCTTCATCCTGATCGAAGCGGGGATCGACGCGAGCGGCCACGAGTAAGGATTCATCGCTGCGCGAAATCATGGCGCGCCGCGTGGCGCTCAGCCGGACGCGGTTGAACAGGTCGAACGTGCTGTAGAGAAAGTATTCATCCGGATGCCCGGCCGGTTCGTCAAACAACTTGCGCTGGTGCATTTCCTCAGCGGACAGCTTGCCGGCGCGCGAGACATCGTCTGAGCCGCCGCTCAATTCGGACCAGCGTTTCAGGAAATCTTCGTTGGCGACGTCCTTCAGGTCGCCATACACGACGAACCAAACGTCCACTCGCCAGGTTCCCGACCGTCCCGACGATCGGTCGGGAGCGTGGATCTGTAACTCAAACGGCGCGACTGCGCTTTTGCGTAAGAGCTGCTCAGGCGAATGGCGGGCCTCAGGCAGTTTGGCCAGCGCACTGCGCTGGGCCTCGGCGTCCAGGCCATCCGGTATGGTCGGCGCGGGCAGCCGGGTGGGAGCGGAATCGTCGGCGGAGACTCCTTTTTCCGTGAGCTCGGCCAGGATCTTATTGGAACCGGCCGGCGCCTCCGCCAACGCCAGATAAAAAAACATGGGGATGAGCACGCACATGACGTCTCCTCAATTCGTACTAAAAGTTGCGGCGATTCGTTGGCAAAGGATACTGTACCAGGAGTGTTGCGAGCGACCGGCCGCCCAACGCCGTGCGGTTCGCACGGCGAAGCCGAAAATTCGGCAAAACCGGCGCCAGGCGGCGTCGAATGTGGATTTGGGATCATTTAACAATCGTAGCTTCCCGGCAAGGCGCGCAAACTATGCTATAGTTGACTGGCAAATTCCCGCCCAAAAGCCCACCACGCAAGCCCCCCCTGGCTGCCCAAGCCCCCTGGTCGCTGTATTATGCGGCTGTATGATTTGGAGCGGTCTTGCAAGGGAATGCTTTTTGCGTCTGGCCTCGCCATGTTGCACTGGGATGGAGGTCTGCCGTGTTTCTGAGGGAGCGACAGTACGGATTTAAGCACCAGATCAGGCGGTTAACTTGCGATGGCTGTTGACGTTTCGGTTCGAAATCGCCCTTTGACGCGACCCCGGGAGCTGCCAACGCTGCCCGATGTGCTGCAGTGGCGTGCAAGCATCCAGCCGAACGATCCTGCGTTCACTTTCCTGGCCGACGGCGAAGATGAAGCGATTACTCTGACCTATGCCGAGTTGGATCGCGAAGCGCGGGCGATTGCCGGCGAGCTGAGGCGTTTGGGAGGCGACGGCGCACGAGCGCTGCTGGTTTACGACTCCGGCCTGGACTACATCGCGGCGCTCTACGGCTGCTTATACGCGGGAGTGACGGCGGCGCCCGTTTATCCGCCCGATCCCTTTCGCATTGATCGCACGCTGCCGCGTTTACAGGCGATTGTGGCCGATGCCGGCGCCAGCTTCCTGCTGGCGACATCGAATACGCTGGAATGGGCCGGTCCGTTGTTCAAGAAGGCGCCCGGGCTGAAGTCGCTGGTCGCCACCGACGCCATCGCCGCGGACCAGCCGGCCTGGCGGGGCCCGCTGGCCATTGACCGCCACGCACTGGCCATTCTGCAGTACACGTCGGGCTCGACGGGTACGCCGCGCGGGGTGATGATTCCACACGCCAGCTTGCTGGCGAACCTGGCGAGGATCGAGCATACGATCGACCGCGACGGCGTCATCGCCGTTTCGTGGCTGCCGGCCTATCACGACATGGGGCTGATTGGCGGCGTGTTTCAGCCGGTTTATAGCGGTCGGCACATGGTATTGATGTCGCCGCTGTCGTTCATCCAGCGGCCGTTGCGCTGGCTGCGCGCCATCTCGAACTATCGCGCTTGGACCACTGCGGCGCCGAACTTCGCCTACGATCTGTGCGTGCGCAAGGTCAGCGGCGAGGAGCGGAAAACGCTCGACCTGAGCAGTCTCAGTCTGGCCTTGAACGGCGCCGAACGGGTCCGCGAAGAAACCATGGACCGCTTCGCCGAGACGTTCGCCGAATGTGGTTTTCGTCGCGAGGCGTTCTATCCTTGCTACGGACTGGCCGAAGCCACGCTGATGGTCGCCGGCGGAGAGATCTCGGCGCCGCCGGTCGTCCGTTCCTACGACGCCGCGGCGTTGGAGCGGGACGTCGTAGCGCCGCCGGCGCCGGGCGAGCGCGTCACGCGCCTGGTGGGCTGCGGCAAAAGCGTGTACGGTCAGCGCGTGGTGATTGCCGATCCGGCCGCCCGCGTGCATCTGCCCGAACGCCGCGTGGGCGAAATCTGGGTTGCCGGTCCGAGCGTGGGCCAAGGCTACTGGAACCGGCCCGACGAAACCGAGTATGCATTTCGCGCGCATCTGGCCAACGGCGATGGCCCGTTTTTGCGAACGGGCGATTTAGGCTTCTTCGACGACGGCGAATTGTTCGTCGCGGGCCGCGTCAAAGACATGATTGTCATCTGCGGGCGCAACCTGTATCCGCAGGACATCGAACTCACCGTCTCCCACTGCCACGAAGCCCTCAAACTGGACGGCGGCGCCGCATTCTCGATCGACGTCGACGGAGAGGAACGGCTGGTGATCGTGCAGGAGGTGTTTCGCCCGAAACGCATCGACCCGGCCGCTCTGCTGGAGAGCATCCGCCAGCGCGTCGCCGAAGAGCACGGCGTGCCGGTCTATGCCGTGGCGCTGGTCTCAGTCGGCGGCGTTCCCAAGACGTCCAGCGGCAAGACGCGCCGGCGCACGTGCCGCGACTTCTATCTGGCCGGCCGGCTCAATACGATTTTGGCCTGGCGCTCCGGCCAGGATGCAGACGACGAATCGCGCACGGTCGGAGCGGCGCCGCCGCGGAACGAGACGGAAACTCGCCTGACCGCCTTGTGGGCGGAAGTGCTCGGCCTGGAAACGGCGGGAATTCATGACGATTTCTTCGAACACGGCGGACAGTCTTTGCTGGCGACGCAACTGCTGGCCCGGATCCGAGCCGCGTTCGGCGTCGAGTTGCCGTTGCGGACGTTGTTTGAATCGCCCACCATCGCGCAACTGGCTGAACGGCTTGCCGCCGCCGAGACCCAGCGGCAGACGGCGCCTGCCTTGCGGCGGAACGTGAATCGCGGCGCGGTGGAGCTATCTTTCTCGCAGCAGCGGTTGTGGGTGCTCGAGCAGTTGGAGAAT
>DASZUP010000245.1:0-1880 GCA_035547635.1 Pirellulales bacterium | reverse complement strand
GAGTCGTGCTGCGCGCCGCGGCCGTCTTAGCGCGCCTGCCCGTCGCCTTTTCGCAAATCGCCGCAGGGGCGAATGTTCTTGCCGGGCGTGTTGGTAATTTCGTCGCCCAGGTCGTCGCGGGCTTGCTGCACGATCGCTTGCAGCCTCTGGACGACCTCCGGGTGCTGCTGGGCGACGTTCTTCGTCTCGCCCGGATCGTCCTTAAGGTTATAGAGCGACAAGCCGATCTTCTCGACGCGGTAGCCGTGCCGGCTGGCGATGCCGCGAATGCCCGACAGCGTGATCGACTGCGGCTTGAGCTTGCCGTAGTTCGAAGGTTTGCCGCCCTTGCCCGGCTCGCCGGCGACGGTGAGGTATTCGTGGGGCACGTGCAGCTTCCAATCTCCCTGCCGTACGGCGTGAAGTTCGTTGCCGGAATAGTACCAGAAGACGTCGCGTCCCTTGGCGCCCGCTTCGCCGAACAGCAGCGGCGCCACGTCGATGCCGTCCAGCCTGGTCTTCGGCAACTCGGCGCCGACCAGGCCGGCGATAGTGACGAACATATCCATGGTCGAGACGATCGCGTCGCTGACGCGGCTCGCCGGAACTTTGCCCGGCCAGCGCACCATGCAGGGCATGTGGACGCCCCCTTCGAACGTGGTCAGCTTGCCTTCGCGCAGCGGCCCGGCCGATCCGGCGTGCTCGCCGTAGGAAAGAAACGGCCCATTGTCCGAGGTATAGATCACCAGCGTCCGTTCAGCCAGGTTGTGATTGTCGAGCGCCGCCATGATCTGGCCGACCGACCAGTCGAGCTCTTGAATCACGTCGCCGTACAGCCCGCGGCCGCTGGTTCCCTGCCACTTCTCCGAGGCGAAGATCGGCACGTGCGGCATGATGTGCGGCACGTACAAGAAGAACGGCCGCTCGCGATTCTTCTCGATGAACTTCACGGCATGCTCGGTAATTCGGCGCGTGAACTGCGCCTGGTCCGGATCGCGTTCAACCACCGTTTCGTTCTCGTACAGCGGCAGCGCCGGAATGTCATGAATCACCGGGTGCAGCGGTCCGTTGTCGTTGGAATAGGGAATTCCAAAAAACTCGTCGAAGCCGCGCCGCGTCGGGAAGAACTCCAGCCGCGTTCCCAGGTGCCACTTGCCGTAGATCGCCGTGGCGTAGCCTTGCCGATGGCAGAGCTCGCTGAGCAGCGTTTCGCTTGGATGAATGCCAATCATGCTGGTATGGTTCAGCGCCCCGGCCATGCTCACGCGGTTCGGATAGCAGCCAGTCAGCAAGGCCGCACGCGATGCCGTGCAAACGGGCTGCGCGACATAGAAGTTCGTGAACCGCGTGCCTTGCTGCGCTAACCGGTCCATGTTCGGCGTTTTCACGTCCGTCGCGCCGTAACACCCCACGTCGCCATAGCCCTGGTCATCGGCGAAAATGAAGACAACGTTGGGCGGCCTCGAAGCTGCGTTGGGCGGCGCCGCCAGACCTTGCGCCGATGCCCAGGCCAGCCAGGCTGCCGCGAGCGCGAAGACAGATCGATTCATGAACGTGGTTCTCCTTAAATTGCATAGTGCGGCGAGCGATTTGTGGAACCGGCGCCGCGAGACTCGCTAGCGAGGACTCGGCGCCAGGTAAAATAGCGCCAGAGTATCGCCCGCCGGCGCGCCGGCGCGCAGCATCAGCGAGCGGCTGAAATCGATGGGCTCCAACAGCAGGTAGCGCCAGACCAGGCCGTCGCGGCTGCCGCTCAGGCTGCGCCGCACCTCGCCGGCTTCGGCGGGAAAACCCAGAAAGCTGCGCCAGGAAAGATCCGTCCACGCCGGGCGGTCCTGGCCATCGACGACCAGCGACTCCAGGCCGCCGCGCTCGTTGGCGGGCCGCTGCGTGATCAGGGC
>DASZUP010000244.1:0-12445 GCA_035547635.1 Pirellulales bacterium | reverse complement strand
AGGGTCGAGCGTCGTGCCCGAGCCCATCACCAGCACATTGCCCGAGCCGACCGAGGCCAACGCGGCCAGGGCCGTTTGCAGCTGCGCGGCCGAGATTCCCTGGGCCAGCGCCCCAGTGGCGTCTCCCTTGAAGCTCAGGTCGAACGTGCCGCCCGCGGGCGCCGTGACGACCACTTGTTGCATGGCGCCGCTGGCCTGCGCGGGCGGAGCAACGATCCACGATTCGGTCTGCACGTCGCTCGTCTGCCCCAGGCTGTCGGCCAGGCCTTGCGATTGAATGGTGATGGCCGGCAGCCCCGCTTCTCCGCCGAGCAAGTCGGTGAACGTGACCGTATACAGGTCCACGCCCGTAACGCCGATCTGTCCGGCGCTCGGTCCGTTGACGGTGACGTGGCCCGAGCCGATCGAAGCCAGGCCGGCCAGCGCCGTTTGGACCTGCTGGGGCGTGGCGTTGTAGGGCAAGGCCGCCGTCGTGTCGCCGCCGAAGGAGAGCGTGAAATTGCCTTGCGTGACGGCGCTGGAACCGGTGGCCACGTAGCCCACGACCTGCTGCTGGTTGTAGCCCGCCGCCGGAGCGGTGGTGAGAAACAAGCCCGAGTTATTCGGATCGTAGTTCGACCCGCCCGTGAGGCCGGTGAAGATGGCCGTGAGCACGGGTTCGGCCGTATCGGTCGTGGCGCCGGTGAACTGGATCACGAACGGATCGACGCTCGACCCCGATCCGGTGACGGAGACCCGCCCGGCCAGCGGATGGCTTCCCGAAGCCGTGGTAATCCCTTCGATCGCCGCTTGGAC
The DNA here is from genome assembly GCA_035547635.1 of Pirellulales bacterium. Taxonomy (GTDB): domain Bacteria; phylum Planctomycetota; class Planctomycetia; order Pirellulales; family JAICIG01; genus JAICIG01. The sequence continues at coordinate 11,650 of DASZUP010000244.1, read as the reverse complement.
TTGGGCTGCGTTGGCATTGTAGTTGATAGCCGTGATCGAGGTTTCGCCGTATGCCAGCTCCCAGAGCCCGCCGTTCGTTCCGGCCGGCAGGACGACCTTCTGCACCGTATCGTTCACCGTGCTGACCACGGCCGTGGCCGCCAGCCAGGTCTCGGTCGTTTGGCGGTTGAGATGGTCGTATTGATACTGAATGATCCGGCCGTTGGCGTCGGTCGCCTGCAGCAGGTTGCCATTCAGGTCGTATTGATAGGTCCGCGTGCCGTTGGTCGGCAGCGATTCCTCGGTCACGCGGTTCAGGCCGTCGAACTGCCAGCTGGAAGTATTGCCAACGCTGTCGGTGAGGCTGGTGCGGTTGCCAACCAGATCGTAGCCGAACGAGGTGACGCCGCCTTTGGCGTCGGTCGTCGAGGTCAAGCGGCCCAGGTTGTCGTAGACGTTCGTGGTGGCGCCGGCGGTGAGCGTTCCGCCCGTCTCGACGCTATGCACCATCTGCGAGAGCAGATCGTAGCTGTAGCTGGTCGTGACGCCGGTGAAATCGACTTCGCTCGCCAGCCGGCCCAGCCCGTCGTAGCTTTCGGTCTGAATCCGCAAGAGCGGGTCGATGGTTTTCGTCACTTCGCCGTCGGCGTCGTACTGGTAGCTGGTGACCGGGGATTGCCCTGCGACGGCCGGCTGCGTCACCGACGTCAGCCGGTTCATGATGTCGTAGGCGTAGGTCGTGGCGTTGCCCTGGGGATCCGTCTCTCTGACCTTGTTCCCCTCCAGGTCGTAGAGGTCGCTGGTCGTGGTGCTGGCATCGCCTACGCCGCCGGTCGTCAGGTTCGGGGCGACCGTGGCTGTCAATTCGCCGGCGCCATCGTATTGGTACTGCGTGATGCGTCCCAGCGGGTCCGTGACTTGCGTCAATTCGCCCGCGGCGTCGTAGACGTTCGTCGTCGTCGGATTAGCCGCCGTGCCATCGGGCGAGGGCTCGATCGCTTCCGTCTGGCGGTTGCGGTTGTCGTAGAGGTACTGCGTCGTGTTGCCGTTGGGGTCGGTTTCGGAAATCAGGTTTCCGTCGGCATCGTATTGAGAAGTGCTGGTCGGAGCGGGCGACTTGCCGCCATCAGGCGATGGGTCTTGCCGCAGGGTCATTTCGCCAAACGGGTCATACTGAAAATACGTCAGCCGCCCCAGGGCGTCGCTTTGCGAGACGACTTCCTGGTCGGCGTCGTAGCTGTAACTGGTAATCGGCCGCACGCCGCCGCTCGTGGCCGCCGCGCCTGTGGTCGAGAGCAGATTGCCGCGCAGGTCGTAGACGTTGTCGGTCTCGTTGCCGTTGGCATCGATCTGGGCGATGACGTTCCCCAGCGCGTCGTACTGGACCGTTGTTACCGGCCCATTGGCCGTGCCGCGGTTGAACGTCCCGTTGTTCGAGCCGTCGACCGGGCTGGGGTCTTGCTGGGCGATGTGGCGGTTGTCGGCGTCGTACTGGTACTCCGTCACGCGGCCGAGCGCGTCGGTTTCTTTGAGCAGATTGTCGGCGCCGTCGTAGAGATAGGTCAGCGTGGTCAAGTCGGGCTGGACGACTTTGGTGACCTGGGCGTTTTCATCGCCGGTGGCTTCATAGTAGTAGTTCGTCGTGGCGGCAGGCGTGGCGCTGGTCAACGGATTGTAGTTATCGACCGTTTCGCTCGTTTTTCGCCCCAGCGCGTCGTAGACATAGGTCGTCTTGAGAAACAGGCTCGGCCGGGCCGCGTTCGGCGCCGGCGCATCGACTTCGATCAGCCGCCCGAGACCGTCGTAACCATAAGTCGTGGTTCGCCCGAGTTCGTCGGTCTCGGTCTTTAGATTGTCCTGCGAATCGTAGGTGTACGAAACACTCGCCTGGTCGGTCGTTCCCACCGCGTAGGTCGTGGCCGTGACCATGCCGTGCGTATTGTAGGCGTACGAGGTTTCCAGGCCGCGCGGGTCGGTTTCAGTGGCCACCAGCCCGCCGGGGACTTGTCCGGTCGTGGTCGGCGCAGGCGTGTACGTGTAACTGGTAACGCGGTTCGGCTGGCCGCTGCCGCCGACCTCGGTCATCGACAGCACGTTGCCGTTGCTCGGGTCGATCGAGTAATCGGTCACGCGGCCCAGCGGGTCGGTGAAGCTGGTCGGCTCGTTCCACGTCGGGTCGTAGGCCCAGCTCTCGACCGAGCCGTCGGGGAGAGTTTCGAAGGTCAAATTGCCGTTGCCGTCGTACTCGAACGTGGTGATGTTCGGCTTGCCGGCATCCGGGCCGCTGGAGAGCGCTGGGCCGTCGATTTCGATCGGCTGGCCCGCCGCGTTGTACTGCGTGGTCGTGGTATTGCCCAGCGGATCGGTCGAGCTGGTTATCTCGCCGTTCAGACCGGTGGTGTAGGTTGTGGTCTGCAGAGTCGTGACGCTGGTAATCGGGTTGTAGTTCTCAACGGTTACCGTGCCAACCAAGTTCGCCGCGCTGACCAGCGCGGCCGGATTCGCCTGCGTGCCGTTGCCGCCGCTCGTATCGACGAGCGATTGGGTGAGCGGCGAGGTGTAGTCGGTCTTCGTACCGTCCGGGCTAGTGACCTGGGAGACGCCGCGGAAAGCGTTGTAACTGAAGGTCGTCGTGCCGTCGGCGTTGGTCATGCTCGTTTCCAGGCCGGTCGTCGCATCGTAGCCGAACGTGGTTACCGGCTGGGCCTCGCCATTGCCGGGCGCCGGGCGCGTAATCGATGCCAGTTGGTAATGCCCGGCCACGCTCTGGTACGTGTAAGACGTCGTCCGCCCGTCAATGTCCGTCACGCTGCTGACCATCGGCTGCGTATAGTCCGTGGTGTCGTACGTGAACGTCGTCGTGCGGCCTTCCGGATCGGTGATCTGCTGGATCAGCCCCCCGCTGATCGTGAACTGCGTCTTGTTGCCGTCGGGGTCGACCTTGCTCAGAAGATTGCCGCTGGCGTCGAAATTCTCGACGTTGCCCTGTTTGTCGGTCAGCGTGTAGCCGCCGCCGGTCGCCGCCGCGAGCGTCGCAAATCCAGGCGCATTGGCCGGGCTGACGTACTCGCCGCTGCCGTTGGAAGCGAACCAGTACATGTTGCCGCTGCCGTCGGCCAAGTCGACCCCCGAACCGTCGCCCGCCGGGTAGAGTTGATCCTGAGCTTGCAGCATCCAGCCGGCGCCAAACGGACTATTGTCAAGATTGCGGAGGTTGTACCCGCCGGTGTAGGCGCGGACGATATCGTTGGCGCTATTGGCGTACTCTTCCGTGACGGTCATCGTCCACGGCACGCGGCCGCTGCTGAGCGAGCCGGCGTCGACTTGCTGAGAGAAGACCACGGTCTCGCCCTGCGAGTAGTTGGCCGGGCTGTAGTAAATCGTTTGCGCCGGCAAGGCGCCGAAGTCGAGTTCCACCTTGATGTCGGCGGCCTGGGCGATGCTCGGCGAAAGCTGGTCGTCCACCGTAATGATTGGATGGGGCTTTGCACTCTGGACTTCGCTCGTCCCGGCATTTGGGGCGCCGCCGTTCTTGTTGGTAAGCCCGCCCTCAGCCGGAGTTTCCGACGGCATAGTATTGCCGCAACTGCACGAGCAGGTGCAGTAGCTCGGCTGGTTGTCGGGAACCGTGACCGTTTCCTTGTCCTTAAGGGTGCCGGTCGCGGTCGGATTTTTCAGCACGACCACAGGCGTCACGCCGGCCGGTTGGGTGAGCGTGACGGTGAATGATTGGTCGGACTCGTTCGTTCCCCCGTCATCCTTGACCACCACCGTAATCGCTCCGGTGGTTTGCCCCGCAGTAAACGCGAACGTGCCGTTGGTGACGCCATCGTAGTCCGTCGGGGATTTGGCGTTGCCGTCCGCAGTGTTGTAAATCACCGTGCCGCCGACATCCGGGGCGGGGGTAATGGTGATTGGGAACGTCATCAGCGTCGTGCCGCCGGTGATCGTCTCCTCGTCGACGGTTGCGTTGTTGATCGTAAGCGTCGGCTCTTGGTCCTCGTTGATGGTTCCGGTGGCTTGCGGCCTGCCGAGCACCACGTTGGCAGGTTGCGTGAGCATTACGGTGAATTGCTGCGGGGAGGATTCCGTCACATCGATGTCGTCCTTGATCACGATCGGAATCACTCCCGTCGTTTGACCCGCGGTGAAGGAGAACACTCCATTGCTGACGCCGTTGTAGTCTTTCGGGGACGTGGCCGAGCCGTCCACGGTGCTGAAATCCACCGAGCCGGCGAAGTCCGGGGATGGTGAAATCGAGACCGTGAACAACATGGAAGTCGTACCGCCCGCCGTCGGCTCGGTGACGCTCGCATTGCTCACCGTGAGCGTCGGTTCTTGGTCCTCGTAAATGCTTCCGGTGGCTTGCTGCGTGCCGAGCACCGTGTTGACTGGCTGCGTGAGCGTGACGGTGAATTGCTGCGGGGAGGATTCAGTCACATCGATGTCGTCCTTGACCACGATCGGGATCACTCCCGTCGTTTGCCCCGCCGTGAAGGAGAACACGCCGTTGCTGACGCCGTTGTAGTCCGTGGGAGAAACGGCCGTGCCGTCCACGGTGCTGAAATCCACCGAGCCGCCGAAGTCTGGGGACGGCGAAATCGAGACCGTGAACAACATCGTCGTCGTGCCGCCGGACGTCGGCTCGGTGACGGCGGCATTGCTTACCGTAAGCGTCGGCTCTTGGTCTTCGTAAATGCTTCCAGTGGCTGACGCCTGCGTACCGAGCACCGCGTTGACGGGTAGCGTGAGCGTGACGGTGAATTGCTGCGGGGAGGATTCCGTCACATCGATATCATCCTTGACCACGATCGGGATCACTCCCGACGTTTGACCCGCGGTGAAGGAGAACACGCCGTTGCTGACGCTGCTGTAGTCCGTGGGAGAAACGGCCGTGCCGTCCACGGTGCTGAAATCGACCGAGCCGCCGACTTGCGGGGCCGGCGAAATCGTGACCGGGAAGTACATCGTCGTCGTGCCGCCGGACGTCGGCTCGGTGGCGCTCTGACTGCTGATCGAAATCGTTGGCGTTACATCGGCGTCCTCGGCGATGCCCGCCGAAGCGGAGGCGCTCGCGCCATCGACGCTCACGGAAACCATCAGCGATTGAGGCGGCTCGGCTGTCGTCCCGCCGTCATCCGAGAGAAGAGCGGTATAAATACTTAGATTGTGGCCATTCGTCACGGCAATGCTGTTCGTTGCCGTAACGGCCAAATCAGCCGGATCCGAGGCCCACACCTTCACAACGGCGGTGGCGGAAGCCGTCAGCCCGGAAACGCTGATGTCGGCCGTGAATTGCGCCGCTTCCGGGATGGGATCCGGCGAGAGGCTGACCGTCACCGCCACTGTGCTGCCGCTGGTGGTCCCTGTGCCTCCTTCAGAAATGCTGATGCTTGCAGACGAGGCGACTGCCACCGACACGCCGTCTACCGTGGCGTACGCCAAGCTCATCGTCACCTGCTCGGGCGTGCTCGCGTCGCCGTCGTTATCAGTCTCGACGGGAATCGAAACCACCTCGGAAGACGTCCCGGCCGGAAAGCCAATCTCGCCCCCCGTGTTTTGCGCGCCTGCCCCCGGATATTCCCAATCCGTGTCGGGATAAACCGCCGACCCCGAAAACGAAAAACCGACGATCGCATAGGATGTCGGCGCCTGCGACAAGCTGATCGTGAACTCGTTATTCCCCGAGGCGACCGAGACTGTAGTCAACAACTCACGGATTTCTAGTGGTTCATATCTCGGCAGACGGGATTTCCCCCGCTTCTTGCAGGAATTCGAGGCCGGTGCAATAGAAATCAGACGGAGAAAATCATTCCAGAGGCTGAGGGTTTTCATGGGAGGCGGCCTCGAAATTCTCGGGGATTTGATTTATTGATTTATAGGGACGCGATTTAGTCTTGCGTTCTCACGCACTCGACTCGGAAACCGGACGCAACGAGTCACAGGCGACGCTGCGGACGGCGCGCTCGATTTGGTCGAACGACTCGATTACGTCGGCGATCAGCGGCAACAGGCGGCTTGAGTCGTGCAGGCTGTTCAGTTCGTGTTGCATCGACGGCAGCGTTTTCCGCTTGAGTTGCAGCAGGCGGCGGCGAACGCGAGTTTCGGCGTCGCTTGCGAGGACGCTGCGACCGAGCTGCCGACTCGCGAGCCGCACCGCCTTGTTGATTGAAAGCCCTTCCAGCTCTTCTGCAGACGCAAACGCCAATGCGAACAACTGCGAGCGCTGCGCCCGGCTGCGGTCGATCTTGTGGGCCTGCCGCCACGACTGCCACTGGCCGCGATTGAGGCCGCGCCTGATCAGCAACAGAACCTTCCCCAGGAACCAGTAGTTCGCAGCGTCATTCTTCCGCCGGCAGATCCGCCCGTTCTCCCAGTCGGCGCGAGCATCCAGTTCGCTGCGGCTCCACTTATCGCAAGGAATGCCCAGCCGCACGTCGCTTGACGGCTGCTCCTGTTCGTCGCTCAACGATTTGCACGGCGGATCGTCGCACGCAGCCTGCCCCACAAATCCCTCCCCGGCTGAGATTTGACCCCGACCCAAGACGAGCGGTCGTTCAAAGCCCGCCTCGAATCGAACAGCGACGCCAAGATTCTATGCGTGCAACTCAACACGCCTTTAAAAGCAAAGAATTAATGCAGATGTCTGCTAGCATCAACGAACGCACAACACGATACACACGGCGTGTTAATACATGTCCAAGCACATCCAACAAGATCACGTACTGCAAAACAGCGGCCGCCCGAGCGGCCACAGCATCGATCAATGCGCAGCCAGCGACAACTGCACGCGGGAAAGTCACGTTGGCGACATGTAGCGCGCACGCGTGCGCGCTTTCCTGACTCGAGCCGCCACGATTCACAATGCTCGAACGGATGAAAGTCAAACAGCGAACGAAGCGCCGCGAGAACTGAGCTAAGCTGAAACGCCTCTCGAATTCCAGCGCCGAGGGCATCGAGAAAAGATGCGCTTGGGTAAGAGCGTTTGCCCCACCCTGGAACTGCTCCCTAGGTCGCGCCCACTGCCACACAATTCGACCCCCCTGCCAAGCCTGCGGTTCCTTGCCGCAGACGACCATCCAGGTCTAACAGGGCCGGAGATTAGCAAACGAGCGATACAATTACAAGTACCTAGACGAATATTTTTTTCTATGGCATTTTTAAGTAAATGTATTTGGTCGAATGCGGCAGTCGCGAGCACGCCAATCGACGTAAGGCGTCATCGGAAAAAGCTTGCGCGCGACAGTGCGCTAATCGCTTCGTCGTCCATGTATGCCTGCCGGCATTGCCGCACGTTCAGATGCCAAGAGGTAAGTTCGCGGCGAAAAATACAAAGGCGCCTGGATGCTCGCCGCATGCTTGCCGGCAGAATGCGCGGCGGTCGCGTCCAACGAAGTCGGGAGATCGCGGTTTCTGTTAGCATTTCGCAGCGAGCCCATGGAATCTCGAGCGACGTACATCGTCGCGATATTTCATATTTTCCAGCCAGGCATTGTTCAGCGCCGGCGAGTTGTCAACAGCGTTGTACTTCGCTAGCATGCTGCGATGGTGTTGACCGGCGCCAGCTCCAACGCAGACATCGCCGCAGCATGGCGGCGCCACCAAGCGGGCGAATTTGCCCAAGCGGCGGAGATCTACCGCCGCATTTTGGACGGCGACTCGTCTCGCGGCGATGTATGGCGCCTGTTGGGTGCCGCTTACCACTCTCTCCGCCGGCGAGATGAGGCGATTGAAAGTTTCCGGCGCTCGCTGGAATTGAAGCCAGATTGCACTGAGACGCGCAATTCCCTTGCCGTGGCCCTGGCGGAGTTGGGGCGATTCGACGAAGCAACGGCCGAATTTCGACGCGCCATCGCTCTGCGTCCGAGCGACGCCGAGCTGCGTTTCAACTTTGGCCTGGCGCTAAAGAACCACGGCCGTGCGGCCGAGGCCGTCGCGGCGTGGAGGGTGGCGTTGGAGTTGAACCCAGCGCACAGCGGCGCTCGCCGCGGACTTGAAGAGGCCCGCGTACTTCCTCCCCCGAGCCCGCCAAAACAGGCCTCTTCTGGCGTTGCCTCGGTACGCGGTGACAGCCCCGTCGATCCAGTCCGCGCCGAGTTGGCGATGGTGCTCGGTCGGGCCTGGAAAGCTCATACATCAGGAAACCTCACGGCCGCCGAAGCCGACTACCGCCGAGCGTTGGAAAGTGACGCCCGGCAGAGCGATGTGTGGTATCTGCTCGGCGCCGTGTGCCAAGCTGGCAGGCGGCTTGACGAGGCGGTGGCCTGCTTTCAGCGTGCGCTGGAAATCAATAGCGACTACGCCGACGCCCACAACTATCTCGCCGTAGCGCTCGTCGCGCAAGGGAAGCTGGACGAGGCCGCAGCCGCGTTTCGGCGCGCCAGCGAACTGCGGCCTGCCGACGTCGAACTGCGAGTCAACCTCGGACTGGCGCTGCGATTAGGGCAGCGGCATGAGGAGGCCATCGATGCGTTCCGCGAGGCGCTTGGCCTCCGGCCCGAGCATCCCAAGGCCAAAGCGATGCTCCGGCGCTCGCTGCGTTCGTTGGGCCGCAACGAAGAAATGGTCGAAGAGTACCGCCGCATTGCCGAAAAGCACCGCGATTCGCCGGCGGCGCTGCACGCTTTCGGCTTGTCCTTAATGGAGGCCAAACGCCACGAGGAGGCGGTCACGGCCTTACGCGACGCGTTGGCGATCGACTCGCGCTCGTTTCGTTTGCTGAATAGCCTCGGCCTGGCCCTGGCGGGCTGCGGCCGTCTCGATGAGGCGGTCGCAACCTACCAAGAGGCATTGTGCATCAAGCCGGAATTTGCCGAGGCGCACAACAACTTGGGCGTGACGCGCTCGAAGCAGAACCGCATCGACGACGCCGTGGCCCACTATCAGGAGGCCTTGCGGCTGCGTCCCGACTTCGCCCAGGCGCATTCCAATTTAGGCGGCACGTTAGGCAACCGCGGCGACTTCGAAGCCGCCGAACGCCATCAAAGACGGGCCATCGAATTGCGGCCTGGCTTCGCCGAGGCGCATTGTAATCTCGGCGCTGTCTTGATTCAGCGCTGTCGGTTCGACGAGGCTGAAGCGTCTTTACGGCGGGCGTTAGAACTCAAGCCCAATTTCGTCGAGGCGCACGGCAATCTGGGCGGTGCACTAGCGGGGCGGGGCGAGTTGGCTGTGGCCGAGGAATATTACAACCAAGCCCTCTCGATCGACCCGGATTTTCCCGGCGCCCGCTACAATCGATCGTTGGTCTGTCTGGCGCAGGGGCGCATGGATGAGGGCTGGCGCGACTATGAGTTCCGCTTCCGTTGCGACGAATTCAAAAATCGCGGCAAGCCGGGCCCGCTTTGGGATGGCGCCCCGCTGGACGGCCGCACGGTCTTGATCCACGCCGAGCAAGGGCTGGGCGATACCATCCAATTCGTCCGATATTTATTGCGGGTCGCGTCGTGCGGCGGCCGCGTGCTGTTCGAATGTCAGCATCCGATCGTACCGTTGATGGCAGGATTCGTCGGCCTCCCTCGCGACACGGTGGAAATCGTGGCGCAGGGAAAATTACCGGCTTACGACCTTCAGGCGCCCCTTCTGAGCTTGCCGCACATCTTTCGCACGACTCTGGAGACCGTGCCGTGCGACGTCCCTTATCTCGCGCCCGATGCGGCCCTGGCGGAGCGTTGGCACGATGAACTGGCCGCAACGTCTGAGTTGAAAGTGGGAATCGCGTGGCAAGGAAACCCTAAACACCGCAACGACGCGCGTCGGTCTATTCCGCTTGCAACCTTCGAACCTCTAGCCCGTCTGGAGGGAGTGCGTCTGTTCAGCCTGCAAAAAAACCACGGCCGGGAACAACTGGATCAAGTCTCGTTTCGCGACCGAATTACAAACCTGGCGCCGCGGTTGGAATCGTTCGTTGATACGGCGGCAGTGATCGCAAACCTCGATCTCGTGATCTGCTGCGACACGTCGCTGGGGCACCTGACTGGCGCGTTGCGAAGACCCGTCTGGATGGCAATTACGCACTCGCCGGATTGGCGTTGGCTGCTTGAACGCGAGGATAGTCCCTGGTATCCGACGCTACGGCTTTTTCGCCAGCGACAGGCCGGCGACTGGCCGGAAGTATTCGAGCGGATCGCTTTGGCGCTGAGTGAGCTGCTCAAATCGAATCGTTAGCTTCGATCGTTGGATGTTCGAATCGAGGGCGGTTCAGCGGCCGGCTCGCTCGGCGGACACCGGCTTTTCGAGTTTTCTCGGGGTTAATCCGCGATCGCGCAAAGCGGATGGCGTACGCGCCAGCTAATTGATAGAGATGCGTCGCGACTACGACGCCCAGCCGTTCGCTTGGGCCGAGGCCGACGGCTGGCATTAGCCGCCTTTCGCCGCTTGTTTAAGGTCATCGCCCTTGATTTCGGCTCCCAGCCGGCGCAAGGCCTGCCGGGCCATGCAATGGTTGACGTGCAGTTGCGTGTCGGGCGTGGTAGCGGCGATACGATAGAACTCCACCGCATCCTGCTTTTGACCGGCCAACTCCATCAGTCGCGCCGCAAAGAAAGAAACGTTGAGGCGCCCCAACCCCGAGAGGTCCTTGATGATGCTCCGAGCTTCGTCCACGTCGAACTTGGCTCCCTCGCCCGCGTCGCGAAACTTTTTGTATAGGTTGAAGACTAACGCGAAATTGTTTGCCTCGGCCGAGAGGAGCTTCAACGCGTCGTTGGCGGCCTCCGTCTCGCCTAATTCCCATGCCAGAAGTGCAATGTAGGATGCGTAAAACCTGCCGGTACTCGGCTCGATTCCGTCCTTCTTTATTTGCGATTGAAACGCCTTCAGCGCTTCGCGCCGCCGGTTCGCCGCCAAATAGATAAACTGGCTGCCTGCCCCCGATCCGCCGCCCTGCTCCGCCGCCAGAAAGGGCTCGAGGATTTGCATTGCCACGTCGGCGTCGCCCAAGCCGGTGCGATGACACCAGTAAAAGTAGTTCACCGCGTGGTTGCGCGACGTGTACCTTTCCAGCAGCCGGCCTAACCAGGCCCCTTCCTGCTCTTCGTTGACCAAGCCCCGATAACAGCGTACTGCGCAGAGCATGGCCCATTCGGCCCAGGTTTCAGCGGCCTCCTCGGCATAGGGCTGCGCCTGCTCCCACTCCTGTTGGTCCATGAAATAATTGGCGATTTCCACCCGCACCCGGGCGTGCTCCAGTCCATAGTCTTCTTGAGTCAGAAACTCGTCGAGCGTCGCCTTCCAATTCTCCCGGTCGTTCTGCTGTAAATAACTCTTAGCGAGCTGGCGATAGGCCCACAGGTCGGGCGATCTTTTGAGATACGCGGACAGGCAACGTTGGGTCGCTTCGGCGTCGCCGGCTTTCGCATAATGCTGGGCGAAGGCCCTCATCACGAGCGGGCTTTCAGCGAAGTCTCGCTGCCACTCGTCGGCGTGCTGCGAGGCAAACTGCCAATCGGTTTCAATCAGCCGGGCGTGGGCTGCCGGAGAGTGAGGACTGAACCCGAGCAAGCGGTGAGCCGGATATCCGGGGGCGGCCGCGTGAAACAATCGAGCCGTCTGGAGCAAGCCCCAATAGTCGTCGTCCCGGTGCGATTCCGGCTTGCCCCAACAGGCGGAGTGATGGTCCACGCGCTCGGCTTCCCAAGTTTTTCCTAACGCGCGGGACAGGGCGGCGTGC
>DASZUP010000243.1:0-4037 GCA_035547635.1 Pirellulales bacterium | reverse complement strand
TCCAGCGGCGCCTTGTCCCCTTCGCTCAGCTTCTCGGCGTGCTCCTTGATCAGCTTCTCGAGCTGGAAGCACATCGAATCGGCCTGGTTGCGCAGCTCGGCCAGCTCGCGCTTCTGCTTGTCTTCGGCAGCGTGCGACTCGGCGTCTTTGCGCATCCGTTCAATCTCTTGCTCGTTCAAGCCGCTCGACTGCTCGATCCGCACGGTCTGCTCCTTGCCCGTGCCGAGATCCTTGGCCGATACGTTGAGGATGCCGTTGGCGTCGATGTCGAACTTGACCTCGATTTGCGGCATGCCGCGCGGCGCCGGCGGAATGCCTTCCAGATTGAACTGGCCGAGCAGGCGGTTGTCGGCCGCCATCTCGCGCTCGCCCTGGAACACCCGCACGGTGACGGCCGTCTGGTTGTCGTCCGCGGTGCTGAACGTGTTCTTCTTCTCGGTCGGGATCGTGGTGTTGCGTTCGATGAGCTTGGTCATGATGCCGCCCAGGGTCTCAATGCCCAAGGAGAGCGGCGTCACGTCCAGCAGCAACACGTCCTTGACTTCGCCGGCCAGCACGCCGCCTTGAATCGCCGCGCCTACGGCCACCACTTCGTCAGGGTTGACCCCCTTGTGCGGCTCCTTGTTGAACAGCTTCTTGACCAGCTCTTGGACCTTGGGAATGCGGGTCGAACCGCCGACCAGCACCACCTCGTCAATCTCGCTGGGGTTCAGCTTGGCGTCTTTCAAGGCCTGCAGCACCGGACCGCGGCAGCGCTCGACCAGGTGATCGACGAGCTGCTCGAACTTGGCCCGCGTGATGTTCATCTGCAGGTGCTTCGGACCGCTGGCATCGGCCGTGATGAACGGCAAGTTGATGTCGGTCGTGCTCTGCGAGCTGAGCTCTTTCTTGGCTTTCTCGCAGGCTTCCTGCAAACGCTGCAACGCCATCGTGTCCTTGCGCAGGTCGATGCCTTGCTCTTTCTTGAATTCATCGGCGACGTGGTTGATCAACACCTGGTCGAAGTCGTCGCCGCCGAGGTGCGTGTCGCCGTTGGTGCTGATCACGCGGAACAAACCGTCGTCGACCTGCAGCACGGAGACGTCGAACGTACCGCCGCCGAGGTCGAAGACCACGATCTTCTCGGCCTTTTTCTTGTCCAGGCCGTACGCCATGGCGGCGGCCGTCGGCTCATTGATGATCCGGGCCACTTCGAGGCCGGCAATCTGGCCGGCGTCTTTGGTGGCCTGACGCTGGGCGTCGTTAAAGTAGGCCGGCACCGTGATCACGGCCTTGTTGACTTTGTGCCCGAGATAGGCCTCGGCAGACTCTTTCAGCTTGCGCAGAATCTTGGCCGAGATCTCGGGCGGGGTGAATTCTTTATCGCCGACCTTGACCTTCACGTAGTCCTGCGGACCGCCGACGACGGAATAGGGAACGATCTTCTCTTCGCTGGCGACTTCATTGTGCCGGCGGCCCATGAACCGCTTGATCGAATAGACCGTCCGCGTGGGGTTGGTAACGGCCTGACGCCGGGCCGGTTCGCCGACCAGCACGTCCGCCTTGTCGGTAAACGCGACCACGCTGGGCGTGAGCCGGTTGCCTTCTTGATTGGGAACGACCTTGGGATCTCCACCCTCCATCACCGCCACGACGGAGTTCGTCGTACCCAAGTCGATGCCGATAATTCTTTCGCCTTGTGCCATGTCTGCTAACTCCTTTTGTGCCAGGATCGGCCGGTACGACTGCCAGACGCTGCTCGCCCCGCCAGTAACCTCGCGTTTGCTGTCTTTTTTGTAGAATCAACGGGTGAATGAACGATCCAGAAAGCAAACACCATGCCACCCGCCCCCCGAACCCGATAATAGCGCGCAACCAGTTGCCAACAAGCAGCTTACAATCAAATCAACCGCAGCCAGCGATCTCTGGTGCGCCAAAGCCGCTCACAAGGCTGCCATTTTTGGCTAGCCGACGTGTGCGAAATCGCTCGCACTGCCAAAATGACAGCAATAGCTTGACACCCGCCGGACGGGCTTGTAAAAGGGCTGGCGATGCCATGGCGCAGGTCGTTGTCGGGACAGACGTTGAGATCAATTCAATGGCCAAGGAACCAACCCCGCGAAATGCCAAAAAAGGCTCTGTGCGCGGCGAAAGCGACACAGCGCTGCGCGGGCAGTTGGAGCGCCTCGACCGCGATCTGGTCAAGCTGATCAACCAGCGGACGAAACTTGCCGGGCAGTTAAACAAACATCGCTCCGGCGCCACGAGCGACCACGCCCCCCCGGAACCGGAACCCGAGGAGATTGCCAAAGCGCTGGCCCACCATAAAGGGCCGATTTCCACCGAGGCGCTGCGGGCCATCTTTCGCGAGTTGATCAGCGGCGCCAAGGCATTGGAGCGGCCGTGCCGCGTGGCGGTGCTTGGTCCGGCCTACAGTTACAGCCACCTGGCGGCCATGGCCCGCTTCGGCGCCGCCGTGGAATTCGTTCCGGTCGGGAGCATTTCCGCCGTCTTCGAAGAGGTGAATCGCGGGCATGCGACCTTCGGCGTGGTGCCGATCGAGAATTCCACCGACGGCCGCATCGCCGACACGCTCGACATGTTCACGCGCCTGCGAGTGCGCATCTGCGGCGAAGTGCAACTGCGCATTCAGCACTGCCTGCTGGGCAAGTGCCCGCGCAGCGACGTGACCGAAGTCTACAGCCGCCCGCAAGCGTTGTCGCAGTGCCGCAATTGGCTGATGAAGCACCTGCCCGGCGCCCGCACGATCGAGGTGACCAGCACGGCCACCGCCGCCCAGTTGGCCCGAGACAAGCAGGGAGCGGCGGCGATTGCCAGCTCCCAGGCCGGCGTGCATTACGGTCTCGAAGTGTTGGCGGAAAACATCGAGGACAACCCGTCCAATGTCACGCGTTTCGCCGTCATCGGCGATGAATCGGCGCCGCGCACGGGGCACGACAAAACCTCGCTGATGTTTGAAGTGGCCCACCGCCCCGGCTCCCTGGCTGATGCCATCGCCATCTTCAAACGCTGCCGCTTGAACCTGACCTGGATCGAATCTTTTCCCATCCCGCAGACCGAAGGCCATTACCTGTTCTTCGTCGAACTGGACGGCCACGAAAACGAAACCCGGGTAAAGAAGGCCCTGGCCGCCCTGGAACGCAAGGCCGTGCGGCTGGAAGTGCTGGGCGCTTACCCCCGCAGCCAGCCGGCAAGTTGAAGGCAAGCACGGCGAGGCGAGGCGTTTCTGCGATTGCTTCACAGCCGGCGCCCCAAGCCAACGGCATCGATAATAACGGCAGCGGCGGCGCTCTCGATGCGACGGTGATCGAGGGGCCGGAAGTCTCACGCTGTTCCGCTACAGCCATGTAGCGGAATCTGTGAAGATTCCGGGAGGCGCGTTTCGATCGCCAGCTGCGGTGATTGCGGAATCCGTGCGAGGGGCCCGGAAGTCTCACGCTGTTCCGCTACAGCCATGTAGCGGAATCTGTGAAGATTCCGGGAGGCGCGTTTGGATTGCCCAGTTGCGGTGATTGGGTGGTCGTGCGAGAGGCCCGGAAGTCTCACGCTGTTCCGCGACGGACGTGGCGCGCTAAGACTTTGCTTAACCAATAGAGGGGTATGGCGATGACCTTGGCAAAGCGGCGCCGGAGACCATTGAGGAGCGCCAAACATCGTAATCCCTCGCATCGGCTTCAGCCCGAGCTGATACGCGAGACAAACTTTGGAGCGCCTGATGAGTTGCCCGCGCTAAGACTTGCTAAGGTTTTGCGCACCCGCCAGAGGGGTACAAGCCCAAGAGGCGCCATCAACGAGACAAGCCGGAATGCCGGTATGCTGCCAGTTTACAGACGAAAAGACCCTGGTAATTGTTCGGCGGGCAGTGATCGGCCCCATGTTTTCCACACGGCAAACTGCTACACTAGCCAACTTGGCTTTTCGCAGGGGCGAGCCCGCTAGAGTTCCTCGGCTGCCAGTCCGGTCGGCAGTGCTCTCACGTAACTAACGTCCCATACACCCCAGACTCATTCCTCCTCCCGTGATCATCGTCTTAAAAT
>DASZUP010000242.1:0-2218 GCA_035547635.1 Pirellulales bacterium | reverse complement strand
GCTTTGCGGTCGAGCTTGCCGGTCTGCCGCAGCACCGCGGCGTAGCTGACGCCGTCGAGGGTTTGCGAGGCGTTACGCGGCAGACCTAGCAGTTCCAGGAGGGTTGGATAGAGATCGATGTGCCCCACGACTGCGACGCTGGTCGTGCCTGACTTGATGCGGCCCGGCCAGGCCCACATCAACGGAACTCGCGTTCCGCCCTCGTAGAGCGTCCCCTTGCCGTCGCGCAGCGGCGCGTTGTTGGTCGGCGGCCGCTCGCCGGCCCACTTGCGCCAATCGGCCAGCAGCGGACTGCGGGCCTTGTTCTTGCGCTGGGCGTCGGCGCCGGTGTTGCTGTGCGTGTTGCCGCCGTTGTCGGAGGCGAAGATGATGATCGTGTCGTCGGCCAGGCCCAGCCGATCGACCGCGTCAAGCACGCGGCCGAAGCACTCGTCGACGCTGCGCAGCATCGAGGCCATGATCGGGTTGCCCTGCACGCCGCGAGGGTCCTCTTTCGAGGCGAAGGCCTGCGTGTAGGCCGGCTTGTGCCCCCAAGGACCGTGAACGCCGTAGTTCCACAGGTTGAGGAAGAACGGCCGATTGCGATTCGCTTCCATGAACTCGAGCGCCTCGTCGGCCAGGCGATCGACAATGTACTCGCCCGGCGGGCCGTCGGTGATGGTGCCTGCTCGCGTCTTGCCGCGCGGCTCGGCGTCAAGCGTCACCCCGTAAGGCGAGAAGTAATTGCCCGGCGGGCCGGGATCCGGATGGCAGTGAAACGCCACGTCAAAGCCTTGCCGCTCGGGCCAGTAGGGGCGCGTCAGGCCAAGGTGCCACTTGCCGATATGCGCGGTGCGATAGCCCGCATCGTGCAGCGCCTCGGCCAGCGTGTACTCGGCCGGTTCGAGATAGTTCTTGCTCACGGGCAGCAGCATGGCTTGCGACGGCGGCGCCGTGTTGGGCAGAAAAGCGAAGCCGGCCGCCTGCGGCGCGAGATGCCCCGTGGCGCTGGTGATGCCGTGGCGAGACGGGTACTTGCCGGTCAACAGGCAGGCCCGCGTCGGCGAGCAGAGGGGCTGAGCATACGCGTCGGTAAAGCGCATCGCCCGAGCGGCAAAACGGTCGATGTTCGGCGTCTCGTAATACTTCGAGCCGTACGCGCCGCAATCCATCCAGCCCATATCGTCCACGAGAAACAAGATGACATTGGGCTTGCGCGGCGCATCGGCCGCGTACAAACCGACCGCGGGAAGGATGAGAAAGATGATCGCCGCCGCCAGCCCGTTGCGGGCCAAGATCGTGCTGGACATTCGTTTTTTCCGCCTGACGATGATTCAGCTTGAAAGCAAGGCGCCGCGTCTTAAGGTAGTGAGCCGCGGCGGAGATGGCAATCAAACGGGCCGTTAAGCCGTTCTGTCCTGCCTTCAAGGCGTCTGATGTCGATAGGTCCTGAAGTCCGCCAGCGGGCAGTCTTGCGGCGTCTCCCCCCGCAAGCCACAGCGATGATTAGTGCAAGCCCACTGCAAGAGGGCGGCCGAATTCGCGAATCCGGTTGAGCTTGGAACTCGCAACTCGGTTGCCTGGCAGCTTTTAATAGTCGGCTCAATTCGGCGTATTGCAGCTTACGCACCCGCGATGCCGCAATCGTCCGCGCAATGCGAAAACGCGGCGTTCCATCTTTTTTTCCCGCGATGTCGTCTTTCAGGTCGGAATTCGATTTATAAGGGGCAGCCTGCCGCCGTCCGGTTTTGCGATCGCCGCTGGGCGGCAGTTGGCGAGCGGCGCGTGCAGCGGCAATTCTCGGCGCAACGGACGGAACAACGATTGCCATGGCCCTACAGCTCTTCAGCCAGCGAGGTTGCGGCCGGGCCGTTGGAGGCGTCTCATACAGTTCTCGGCGACATGGTTTGGCCTGCCTGCCCGGAGCTTGTGTCGGCATCCTTTCCGCCCCGTTTAGCGCCAACTGCTGGCGGTCCTTCTTCTGCGGCGTGTTCCTAACCCCATGAACAAGATATGCACGAAAGATCGTCCATGAATGCTCCGCTCATCCCGCGTTTAAGCGTCTGCTGGTTGCTCCATCTGATGCTTGGAATGTTGCTTGCCGCACCCCTAACCGCGTTCGCTCAAGAGCAAGGACAGGCGGCAGGAGAAGAGTCAACCGAGGTGGAAATTCCGGCCGAACTGCAAGAAGCCTTGCGGGCTGAGATCGAGCAGCGCCAGAAGCGTCTCGCCTCGATTC
>DASZUP010000241.1:0-7788 GCA_035547635.1 Pirellulales bacterium | reverse complement strand
CAGCCGGCCGCCGGGGGCAAGCAACCGCGTCAAGCTTGCCAGCCAGCCGGGCAACGATTCGACGTCGATGTGTTCGACGACTTCGAAGGCGAACACGCAATCGAACGTGCAATCGATCTCGTCCAGGCTGCGATAGTCGTGCTCGCCATGCGGGTCGATGTCCATCGAGCGATAGTCGACGTTCGCGCGCTGACCGCGAAGCAAGTCGCCCATCCGTCGATCGCCGGCGCCGACTTCAAGCACGCGCATGTTGTCGCGTACGCAGTCCAACAGCGCTTCGCGCACGCGCTTTATGATCGGCAAGCCAAAGATGCCGCCGAAGCGCCGCGCTGCTTCGCGACGCAATTTGTATTGCTCAGACCAGGAATTATCCTTGCACATTTCTTGCAAATGCGTACGATACTTCAATTGATCAGGGACAGCCTGAAGTGAAACGCTCTTCAAGACGTCAAGCTTCAAGCGACCTGAGAGCGACCGAACAACCGATGGCATGTGGTACCGTTTCGACGCGTGCCTGACAAGCCGGAAGTTTTTCGGATGGCTCAAACCCGTGGCGACCAACCTGCCGAGCGTCCGTCCCAGCCCGGCATGCGGCAAGGAAGTCGCCGAACTTTTCTGTTAGGAGGACATACGGTGGCCAAGAAGAAAGCAGCGAAGAAGAAAGCAGCTCCCAAGAAGAAGGCTGCTAAGAAGAAAGCTGCCAAGAAGACGACGAAGAAGACGGCGAAGAAGAAGTAGCCCCTCTTTGTCCGGCTGCCGTGCCGCCTGGCGTTCGCAAGGCCCCTGGCATTGGCTCAGCCCGCTGAGCGAAAGCTCGAGTGAAGCGAGCAAATGCTTGAGTGAAACGGCGACGTCGCACGCGGCACACGAAACGACGAGAGAGAGACGCCCGACCGATTGGATCGGGCGTCTCTGTTTTTATAGGGCCGCCGTTCTTACCTATGCGGTCTTCGTCGAGTTCGAAGCGAACGGATCAGTCCGATGGGAACGGAACCGGCTCGCTGTTCAACTCAGCCAGCGCGTTTTGCGCGGCGCGCTGCTCGGCCTCTTTCTTGTTGCGCCCCCAGGCGGCCGAATAGCGGTTGCGGCCGATCAGAGCGGCCATCTTGAAGCACTTGCTGTGGTCGGGCCCTTTTTCGTCGAGCAGTTGGTAGGTCGGCGTCTGCCCGTGTTCGCGCTGGGCAAGCTGCTGCAACAGCGACTTGTAGTTGCCGGAATTCTCGCCGCCGGCGGCCAGTTCGATTTCCGGCCCCATGTAGGTTTCAATGAACGTCCGCGAAGCCTGATCGCCGCCGTCCAGGTAGATGGCCGCTACCAGCGATTCAAACACGTCGGCCAGCAGCGATGGCGGCACTGACGGGCTGGTCGTCATGCCTTTGCCCAGGACCAGGAACTTTTCGAGCCCCAAACCCTCGCTGATCTTGGCGCACGTCTGCCGGCTCACGACCACGGATTTGATCTTGGTGAGATCGCCTTCCAAGTGTTCCGGGTACTGGTGGTAGAGGAGTTCGCAGACGACGGCGCCTAAGATGGCATCGCCGAGGAACTCAAGCCGTTCATTTGATCGCAGACGATGCGGCGCGCCGGAGGCGTGGGTCAAGGCGGCCCGCAGCAGCGACTTGTCCTTGAATACGTACCCAATTCGCCGTTCGCAACGTTCTTGATCGTTCGCCCACTCTGCGGGGATTTCTGGCTCGACGGAGCGGCTCATCCGAAGCCCTGGCTCAAAAACCAATCCATACCAAGAGAAATTGCCGTGCCGCCGAGAACCTGGCGCCGGCCAAACCTGTCGCACTTAAACCTAACTGCCATTTAGGCTTTTGTCAATATTGCGAGCAAAGCGAAAGCCGGTGACGTAATCTTTTTTCAGCTTCTGCGGCAACTTGCCCGCAAGACGGCGAGCCTTGCGGCAACAACACCTGTAACACGAGTTTGCCAATCGCGCTGCACTTGCGGGTTGCCCGAGAAGCACCAGCGTCGAAGGCAACCCCAACACACTCTCAGGAGGAACCGCAATATGGAACGAACGTTATCCAGCCCGCGAGCCAGGAATCGGACGCTGGCGGTCCTTGCCCTGTTGGCCATGAGCGCCGTTGGCTTCAACTTCTGGCAAAGCCACGGAGTCGCCCAGGAACAGGTCGTCGCCCCCAGCGCCGCCACGGAACACGCCGACCATCTCTCCCAGGCGTTCCGCAAAGCCGCCGAAGCCGCCGTGCCGACGGTCGTCACGATCGAAACCAAAATCCGAGCCAGCGCCAACGCCGGCAATATGAAACAATTTGGCAAGGGCGAGAACCCGTTCAAAGGAACCCCGTTTGAAGATTTCTTCAACGACGATTCGAGCCCCTTTCAGTTCAACACGCCTCACGGCGGCCGCTCCTTCGGCATGCCCGAGCGGCAAGGCATGGGATCGGGCGTGATCATCGACAAGAGCGGAATCATCCTGACGAACAATCACGTCGTGGATGGCGCCGGCGAGGTCTCGGTGAAGCTCTCCGACGGCCGCGAATTCAAAGCGAGCGACATCAAGACCGATCCTGAGACCGACCTGGCGGTGCTGCGCATCCAAGGCGCCGGATCGCTGCCGTTCGCCCGGCTTGGCGACTCGGAGAAGATGCAGCTTGGCGATTGGGTAATTGCCGTCGGCAACCCGTTCGGGCTGAACTCCACGGTCAGTGCGGGCATCATCAGCGGCACGGGCCGCGAGCTGGCTTCCAGCCGCCGCGGCAGCTATATTCAGACCGACGCGGCGATCAACCCGGGCAACTCCGGCGGACCGCTGCTGAATCTGCGCGGCGAAGTCATCGGCATCAACACGGCCATCGCTTCCAATAGCGGCGGTTATCAGGGCATCGGCTTCGCCATACCCAGCAATCAGGCCAAGTGGGTCGTCTCGCAGTTGATCAAGAACGGCGTCGTGCAACGCGCTTATCTGGGCGTGGCCATCCGCGAAGTCAGCGGCGAACTGGCCGAGCAACTGGGCGTGAAGGGCAATGAGGGCGTGCTCGTTCAAGAAGTAAACCCGGGCAGCCCGGCTGAGAAAGCCGGTTTCGAAGCCGGCGACGTGATCACCGAGTATGACGGCAAGGCCATCAAGTCTCCGCGCGAGTTGCAGGCCTTGGTGGAACGCACTCCGGCGGATGCCAAAGAAGAGGTCAAGGTGCTGCGCGACGGCAAGCCGCTCGCGTTGCACGTGGTCGTCAAGCCGCTCGAGACGATGCAATCCTCCGCCTTGGCGGGCGCCAAACGTTCCGACGACGACCATCCGGCGCAGGAGACGAACGCGCTGGGAGTGGCGGTGAGCGAACTCACCGAGAACAACGCCGAGCAACTCGGCTTCAAGGGCCACAAGGGCGTGGTGATTACGGAAGTCAAGCCGAACAGCCCGGCGGCCGAAGTCGGACTTCGCGAAGGCATGTTGATCATGAAGGTCGGCAAACAGCACGTCGAGAGCGTCGAGGATTTCCAGGCGGCAATGAAGGACGTGTCGCTGGATAAGGGCGTGCTGCTACTGGTTCGTACGGAAAACGGCAATCGCTTTGTCGTGCTGCAGAGGCAGGACGGCTGAGCTTGCGACGCGTAAGGCGCACCGATCGGTTTACATTACGCCGGCCGGCGTCGCCTTGGCGATGAAGCGATAGCCGCGCAGTCGTTTCCTTCTGTCTCTCCCCGACCCTGGCGATCTGAAAAGGTCGCCGGGGTCTTTTTATTGCGCGTCGGTCAGACGAGCGAAAACTTGACTCCCCCGCCGACCACGTTAAGAATGCATTGGATTCGTGCAGCCGAGCGGAATGCAAAGGCTTTAAAAACGTTGGACCGCCTGCCGATCTAGAGTAGCGATGGTTTGTTTTTCGTTCGTGCGGCTGCGGCCGCTCCCACCTGCGATTGGGTCAAGGATTCACCGAACACGCGTGAGGAAGCGCTTGCAGCGCCCAACGGCGCCCGCGGGCATGCCTGAACCTTGCCGCTTCGCTCTAATGTCCACCCCACTCTAACTTTAAGGGGTTCCGGGTTATGTTGCGTCTGCCACGCATCGCCCTAGGCGCCATTCAAGCGGGCGCCGAGACGCAGCCTTGCTCTTGGGCGCTGCTCGACCTGTTCGCTCGCCAGGGGATTCAGGTTCAACATTTCCATTCGCAGGCCAGCTTCTTGCCGCTGAATGCGGCCCTGCCTGTGACCGGGCTCAATTCGCGACATCTAGACAGTTGGCTGATGTCACGACAAACGTGTCGCGAAATCTTTGTTCACGGCTCCGCCAACTCAGATTTGGCGCTGGTCGAAGGGCGTTTCGACTCGCAGGGCGCTCCGCTCTGCTCGCGCAGCGGTAAACAGGGTCCGCCCGGCAGTCGATTGGATGTTTTGTGCGACTGGCTCGACCTGCCTCGAGTCGTGGTGCTGGACGCCTCCCAACTGGTCGACAGCGAATTGCCGGATCGACCCGCACAGGTCGATGGAGTGATTCTCGACCGCGTCCCCTCGGTCAGCGACGTGTTCCGCTTGCAAACCTGCCTGGAGGCTCTGTGGGACGTGCCCGTGTTGGGCGCGTTGGCAGATCGCGGCTCGCTGCAAGAGACGATCGCCCGCTTGCCGCGCGGCGCTCAGCCGCCCCGTGAACTGTGCCGCCTGTTGGGCGACCAGTTGGCAAGCTTCGCTCGCACCGACCGAATTCGCGCGCTGGCTGCGAGGCGGGATTTTCCGCCGGTTGCGCCGGTGTTGTTTCAAGATGCGGCCAGCCGCACCGCCGACCGATCCTCCAGGGACCGGTCTTTGACGATCGCCGTCGCATTTGACTCGGCGTTCAACTGCTACTTTCCTGATACGCTCGACTTGCTCGAACTTCGCGGCGCGAAGATTATTGACTTCTCGCCGCTGCGCGACGAGGTGCTTCCGGATGCCGACATCGTCTACCTGGGCTGCGGGCATCCGGAACTGGAAGCGGAAGCTTTGGCGGCCAATCATTGCATGTTGTTGGCGCTTCGCAATCATGTCCGCGGCGGCCGCCGCGTATATGCAGAAGGCGGCGGTCTGGCCTACCTTTGCGAACACATGGAGACCCCCAAGGGCGAGTTCGAGCCGATGCTGGGCGTGTTGCCCGCCATCGCCCATTTGAATCGCCAGCGCTCTCCGCTCCGGCCGGTCGAAGCGATGATCGCGCAGGATAATTGGCTCGGTCGCGCCGGTACGTCCTTGCGCGGCTACCTGAATTCCAATTGGCTGCTCGAGCCGACCGCTCCGCTGCGCGAACTGCTCTCAGACCCGGGCTGCGAGCTGGACCTGGTGGGCCAGTTTCAAGTAGTCGGAAGCCGCATGCACTTGAATTTCGCAGCCCAGCCCAGCGTGCTGGACAACTTCTTTCATCGGGCCGCGTCGCGGTTTGCGCTGGCGGCGGACCGGGGCTCTGTTTGAGCGCCGGGCGAGCGCTTGCTCACTTTTTGCTTCCGCCGCTTCAGACGTCGATCGCCGCCTGGCCGACATAGATCGAGAGCACCTGGCCTTGCACCTTGATGGCCCGGACGAGCACCCAGACCTGCTCGGGCGTGAACTTTTCCGGATCGCTGCTCGCCAACTGCTCCAACTCCTGCATCATGGCGGCGTGTTGATCGGTGGCGGCCTGCAAGCGCAGTCCCGCTTGTTGCCAGGCTTCGGTCAGCGTCTTGTCGTCGGCCAGTGCGTCCAGGTTGTCTACCAGATTGGTCAGCAGCAGGCACAGTCGGGCGGCGTCTCGCGGCGTGGACGAGGGTTGGATTCGTTCAATCCGAGCGGCCAGATCTTGGCAATTCATGGTGCGACTCGTGGAAGGGCGCGGTCGTAAAACAGGTGACTGGCGGTAAGGCGCGGCTCGCCGATCTTGTTGCAGCCGTGCGAAGGCCGGCGTCGTGGATGAACCTCTCAGGTTTTCAGACGTGATCCGCCGCCGTCGCGGCCGCGGAGATTTCGCTGTCGCTGGACCGGGCAGTCATCGCAACTGTAGGTCAGCAATTGGCGCTGTCCACAGAGTTATTCATCGGGCACGAACAGCCGGCATAACTGTTGCAACTCGGCGCATCTTCAACCGAGCATAATGCCAGCTATCAAGCCCGCGGCGATCGCCGTCTCCAGCAGCCCCAAGAGCTGCAAAGCTCGAGGATCGGCCTCGATGAGGAATTCCTGGAACTGCCTTGGGAACACGGTCAGCGCGAACCCTTCGGCCAGGAACAGCGTCAATGCCGTGACGGTAAGCCAACGAGCAGTGTCCATGATCGCCGTCGAGTCAAAGGAGTGAATGAGGGCGGAAAGCTCTTGCCGCGGTGATCCCGGCCGCTTGAGCCGCCCAAGCAGACCGATATATTGAGGCAGTGTCTCGCGAGCCCGGCGGTCGTTCAAGTTGGCGGCAAGGCCGGACTGCGGCCCCGCCCCATGACGGGCGGCGCGAGCGCGGCGAACTGCCGTAGAGCTGCTTGGCAGCGATCCACCAGGTTGTGTCCGGAACGGGACGCCGCTAGTGTTATCGGACTAATCGCATCGTTTCCCTTTCATTGCCGCGCATTAAGTGCCGCGAACAGGATCTTATGGCTCATTTAGGCGTCAATATCGATCACGTCGCCACCGTCCGCCAGGCCCGCCGAACGTACGAACCGGACCCTGTCTGGGCGGCGGCGCTGGCCGAATTGGGCGGCGCCGACGGCATTACCGTCCATCTCCGCGAAGACCGCCGGCACATTCAAGACCGCGACCTGCGGCTGCTGCGTGAAACGGTCACCGTCAAACTGAATCTTGAACTGGCGTGCGCGGAGGAAGTGATCGACATTGCCTGCCAGGTGAAGCCCGCGCAGGCGACGCTGGTTCCCGAAAACCGCCAGGAAGTGACCACGGAAGGCGGCCTCGACGTGCTCGGCCAGCGAGAACGCCTGAAACGCTCGATCGATCGGCTCAAAGCCGCCGGGGTTATAGTGAGCCTGTTTCTTGACGCCGAACCTCGCCAAATCGATGCCGGCCATCAACTGGGCGCCGATGCCGTTGAACTGCACACCGGACAATATGCCCTGGCGGCGCCGGGCGCGGCCCAAGCGGTCGAGTTGCAAAAGCTCGTGGACGGCGCCGCTGCCATTGTCCAGCGCGGCATGACCTTGCACGCTGGCCACGGGCTGACCTATCGCAACGTTCAGCCGATCGCGCAGATTCCGCAAATGAGCGAATTGAACATCGGCCATAGCATTGTGGCCCGCGCCATCATGGTCGGCTTTCAGCAGGCCGTGCGCGAGATGAAGCAACTGATCTCCTGACGCTCGCTTTCCGGAGCATGTCCGCGAGTGGCTTGCCAATGGCCGGCGGGATTGCCCCGGATGCAGCCACAAGCATAAAATGACCTGCGCAGGCCTGCCAGGGCTTTGCTTCGCCGAGAATCTGGATTGGGAGCGACGCAGATGAAGACAAACATTCGTTGGCTCGTGGCGGCGTTGACGATCGGTAGTGGGGCGCCGGCGGCGGCCCAGGTCCCATTGACCGTTCAGCTTCCTTCCTATTCGACGTTTGGAGTCAGCACGAGCGTTTCCGTTCCAGACCGAGGGCGGGCCTATCTGGGCGGCATCGGCCGGTCCAGTTCTGGCTCAACGGCTTTTGGCCCGGTGTTGGGCCCTGGTTCCCGCGGCTACGGCCGCCAGACTGGGGCTGGGATCGTAGACGTCCGAGCCACGATCCACGATTTCGACGCCATGGACAAACTGCTGCTCGGCCAGGCCCCAGCCAGCGGCAGTACAGTCGCCCGTAGAAGCTTGGCTTCGGACCAGTCCGGTCTGAGTTCTGCCGGGC
>DASZUP010000240.1:0-3734 GCA_035547635.1 Pirellulales bacterium | reverse complement strand
CACGAACCGTTCGGGTTTTGCGACCGGGTCCAATAATCGAGCGCCAGCCGCCACGTCTGGTCGTTGACGGAAACGCCCACTCGCTCTGCTTCGTGAAGAGCGAGCAGCGCAAACTGCGAGTTGGAATTGTCCCCTTCCGCCTGAGGGTACCCCCAGGCGCCTTTCATGGCGCCCTCTCGCTTCTGCTGCTGCTGGAACCAGAGGGCGTTGCGGCGAATCAGTTGCAGGTTGGTCTTGGGCTCGGCAGCGCAAAACACCATGGTCTGCAGCGCCGTCGAATAAGTCATTGCCGGCTTGAGCTTCCGCAGGTAGTTCAGCGAAGCCTGCACCTGCCGGTCCGCCGGCGGCACGCCGCAATTCAACAGGGCCAGCGTACACAGCGCCGTAATGCCGCCCGGATATCCGACCGGGTCGGGCCACGAGCCGTCTTCGCGCTGTTCGCGCTTCAGATACGCCACGCCCCGATCGATCGCATTGCGGACCTGGTCCGCGGTAACCTCCGCGTGCACCGTCGTCGCGAAAGGCCCAGTCCCTACGGCCAGGATCAAAACGAAAAGCAGGATCGATCTCATGGAAGACTCCCTAGCTCCATGGAGCGGCGGTTCGATAGAACGCGATTCGTTGGCTCATGATTGATCGGACGCCGAGGGACGTTGACTGCGGACCCAATCCTGAAACGAACGGATCCAGCGGGCTTCGTCCATCTGATCGGCCCGTGCCAACCATTCGGCGGCGTCTTGCACCGGAAATCCCGGTAAACGCGCACTCGCGCGTCGAGTCGCATATTGACCGTCCGCCATGAGCTCGTAGACAGTCAAAATCTGTCCATCGAACCGCCAGACTTCGGGAATGCCCAGGCCGGCATACAGGTTGAGCTTGTTAAGCGATTTGCGCGAAACGTCGATTTCCACGACGAGATCGGGCGGTGGATCGAGATTCAAATCGATGCCCCGTTTACCCCGCATCTGCGACTCGTGCTCGATATAGTAGCATTCGTCGGGCTCGAACCCGCGCCGCTGCTGCTCGCGAATGAAGGTCGTTGAACCGAGGCTGCGGAGTGGAATTCCCTTTTCGGCCGCCCAAGTGAAGATCAAATAGCCGATCAACTTCTTATTGCTCTCGTGTTCGTCGGACGGCGACATTAATTCCAAGCTCCCCTGGTCATAGCACATCAACGGAACCGGCCGCTCGCCACGATCCGCCAGTAACCCTTGATAGGTCGCCCAACTGACCTCGTGGATGACAATGCGCTGATCGGAAACGGCGGTTCGTTCTGCGGTGGCCATTTTAGCGCGACTCCTGGGCAAAGACGGTACAGTCCTCCCTATCAGTATACTGCTTCGTTTCCGCCCGGCGGCCCGTTTTCCGCCGTCGGAAACACCCCATTTCGCCTAGGCCGCAACGGCGAGGGTCGCTAATCTGTCTTCGATATGGTCTGGATTAACGCTCTCGTTCTGCTGATTCTGCTGGCCGGCCATTGCGAAGCGACGGTGACGGCCGTTAACCGGCTGCATGCGCTGCGCTTCCCGGGCCCGGTTTTGAAAGCCGTGCGCCATACGCATGACGTCTGGATGCTGACCTTCCCGCCGCTGCTGCTCTGGAAGGTCGGCTTCACCGGGCCAGCCGTCCTGCTGGGCGGCTACTGGTTCGATTTGTCCGGCGGATGGCAAGCCTATTTGAGCGTCTGCCTGCTGGGCGCTGCGGGCCTGGCTTTTACGGCCGTGCGGTATCAACTGCGGCGGCCGCCGGCGGCGCAGTTATCGAACCACAGCCGCTCGGTCGACGTCGTCGAACGGCTGGGCCGCCGGCCGCTGGGCCCGGGGCCGTATCAAACGCTGGCTCGGCTGCCAGGCAACGAGATTTTTCAGATCGAAGTCACGCACAAGACCTTGCAATTGCCCCGTTTGCCGGCCGAATGGGACGGGCTCAACGTGCTGCATCTCAGCGATCTGCACTTCATCGGCACGCTCGATCTGCCTTTCTTCGAAGAAGTCACGCGACTCTCGCTCGAGCAACAGGCCGACTTGATCGTGTTCACCGGCGACCTGCTCGACAAGCAGCGGCTGGTCGAATGGCTGCCGTCTACGTTGGGGAAATTGTCGGCGCCGCTGGGTTGTTACTTCATCCTGGGCAATCACGATTGGTATCTGGAACCCGAGCCGATCCGGCAAGCGATGGTCGACCTCGGCTGGCGCGACGTTTCGGGCCGGACTGCCGCCATCGAACATCGCGGTCACAGGCTGGCGATCGGCGGCAGCGAACGGCCCTGGATGGGCCAGCAACCCGACTTTAGCGAGACGCCCGCCGGCGCCTTTCGATTGCTGTTGAGCCACACGCCCGACAACGTGTCCTGGGCCCGGCGCGAGCAGGTCGACTTGATGTTGTCCGGCCATAATCATGGCGGACAGGTGGTATTGCCGCTGTTCGGGCCGGTCTACTCGCCCAGCGTTTACGGCTGCAAGTACGCAGCCGGGACCTTCTGGCAGCCGCCCACGATATTGCATGTCTCGCGAGGCATTTCGGGCCGACACCCGCTCCGTTGGCGCTGCCGCCCGGAGCTGACCAGGCTGACGCTGCGAACGCCGAAATAGCCGAAATCCTTAGCGGCAAACGGCTCTCGGCGACCCGCTCGGCTCGTTGCTGGTTGTGAGCATGGCCTATAGAATCAATAGGGTCCGCCGCCGGCCGAAGCCCGAGAGGTTGTAAACGCCGTACGGCTCGCCGAACCGCACTGCATCGGCGCCCTAAGGGCAATGAGGCGCCAACGCGACCCATGCCGAATCCACAAACCCTAACCTGACAAGGATTTGCGTTGTCTACCGCCAAACCGCGCAGCCTGGGTGACGTGCTGCAGGAATTCAGCCAACATCGCCGGCTGATGCAGGAGGAGTTGCAGAAAGTCATCGTCGGACAGGACGAGGTCATCGAGCAGTTGTTCGCCGCAATTTTCACCCGCGGCCACTGCCTGTTGGAAGGCGTACCCGGCCTGGCCAAGACGCTGATGGTCAGCACGCTGGCCAAGATCCTCGACGTGGGCTTCAAACGCATCCAGTTCACGCCCGACCTGATGCCGTCTGACATTACCGGCACGAACGTGCTGGAAGAGGACGAGCAGGGCAAACGCAATTTCCGGTTCGTCGAAGGGCCGATATTCACCAACATTCTGCTGGCCGACGAAATCAACCGCACGCCGCCCAAGACCCAGGCCGCGTTGCTGCAAGCCATGCAGGAGCGCGAGGTCTCGGTCGGTCAGACGACCTATACGCTGCCCGAGCCGTTCTTCACCATCGCCACGCAGAACCCGATCGAACAGGAAGGAACGTATCCGCTGCCCGAAGCGCAGTTGGACCGCTTCATGTTCAACATCAAGGTCAACTATCCGACGCTCGACGAAGAGGAACGGATTCTGGCTTCGACCACGCGCGGCGAAAAGCCCGAAGTCCGCAAGGTGCTGTCGGGCCGCGCCATTCTGAACTTGCAAAAGCTGGTCGGCTCGGTGGCGGTGAGCGAATACATCATCAAGTACGTCTCGCGGCTGGTGCGCGCCACGCGGCCGAAGGACGATTCGGCGCCGGAGTTCGTGCGCGAGCTGGTGGGCTGGGGCGCGGGACCGCGGGCCGGGCAGTTCTTGATTCACGGCGGCAAGGCGCTGGCCGCCATGGTAGGGCGCTTTTCGGTGGCTATCGACGACTTCAAGAAAGTGGCCGTGCCCGTCTTGCGGCATCGCGTGAGCA
>DASZUP010000239.1:0-4802 GCA_035547635.1 Pirellulales bacterium | reverse complement strand
TTTCTCCAGCCCGGCGCCGGCCGCTGGCCCGAAACGATCGCACGCCTGGCAGATTGCCTGGCCCGCTATGGCAAGTAGTTCGGCAGTCGCACTCCCGTTCCCGGCGGGGCGGCGGGCGGGTTCTGGCCGTACTCGGGCAGGTTGGTGATTTCCTGCTCGATGTCGCGGTCGGTCTTGCCGGCCAGCATCTCGCCGGCGTACTGATTCAGTTCGCTCGCCGTCGGCGCGCGCCCGAGGTATTCCTGGAACCAGCCGGTCACGTCGCCCTTGTAAGCCTCCAGCGAAGTAAAGAATCCCAAGGCGATGTGCTGCCTGGCCGCCGCCGTGTTGCCTTGGCTGCTGAGCACGTTCAACCAGTACTGCTTGCCTTGCGGATCGGGCTCGCGATTAAGAATGCGATGGTACAACTCGGTGATCCAGGTCTCGGGCGTGCCGCCGGCCGACGTATAAAACTCCGGCGAGTCGGCAAAACCCGCTTTGATGATCTCCGGTCCGCCCGTGGCGTGCCACACGCTGCGCCAGTAAGCCAGGCCGCTGGCATCGGGCGTGCGCAGCAAGTACTGCTGATAATAGTCGGTGATGATTTCGTTGAGCAGTTCGTCGCTCTCGAAGAAGCCGACCGCGATATCGCCCGTCTGGCCGCCGTGGATGAAATCGTTGATCCAGTACTGCAATCCGGCGTAGTCGGGGTTGCGATTGAGCACCGACTCGTAGAATTTCCATACCACTCCGCCCGTCTGCGACAGGACGTTGACCGTCGCTTGGGACGTGTGGCCGAGCGAATCGTGCGCCGTGTACTGAGCGTAATCGAAACCCGGAAAGTTGGCCGGCGGCGCATAGGTAAACGAGCCATCGGCATGGAACGTGAACGTACCGCCATTGGCTCCGGCGACGGATGTGGCCGTGACGACCAGCGTTCCGGAGCCCGTGTCGTTGGCCAATACGCCGTTGGCGGCCGACACGCTGACGGTCCCTGAGCCAATGACATACATGTCTTCGCTTAATTTGAAGGGCGTCGCCGCGACCGTGGTCGTCGTCTGCGCCGCCGCCGGCGTCGGCTGCACGTTGCCGACATGGTCCGTCGCCACGCTATAGAACGAGTACGTGTGACCATCCACGCCGTCGAATGTGGCTGACGTGGCGGTGGTAGCCGCTTGGAACAGCGTGAATGCTCCGCCGTTGTCGCTGACGTACACGTCGTAGCTGGCGATTCCGGAACCTCCCGCATCGTCGCTGCCCGACCAGTTTACCGTGAAGCTTGTGGAACCTTCGACGGCTGGCAGCGCGGCGACGGTGCTCGCGGGTGCGCCGCTATCGATCGTGTTGGTGAAGGTCGGCGTATCCAGCGGTGCATTGATATCGAACACCACCGAGGCCTGCTGGTTGATTTGGTCGGGCGTGACGAGGCCGCTCTTCGGCTGAACCGTGTACTGCACAGAACCCTCGCCGATGCCGTTGGCGTCGTCGGGCGGCAGGAAACCGTCGGTCAGGCCGTTGGGCGCCTGACCGGTGGCCGGATCGAGCGACGTGAAGGTTGCCGTCAGCAGGCCGGTCTGCACGTTGAAGTCGATCGACACTTGGACATTGAGCGGCGATTGATCGATGTTCTGGTAAGCGACGGTCGTCTGGTATTGCGTAAGTCCGGACGGGATACTGACCGTAATCGGCCCGAAGCCGAACGAACCAAGCTGGAACGTCGACCAGTCGAGATTCGAATCGAGTTGCTCGGTAACCGTGACGTCCTGCGCCGCCACGCTGCCGATATTCTCGAAGTCGACGACATAGGGCCAAACGCCGGTCGGCTGGATGAAGTTTTGTGAACCGTAGCCGCCGGGTCCGACAATGTCATTGGGATCGTTCGCGGTCCGGTTATCGGTGCTGCCGCTGGCTCCACCCGAGCCGGCGCCGTCGGACGCGAAGGCGCGGAGTTGGCTGAATGCCGATAAGGGCGCTATGGCGGGCGTCACAGCGAGATGGATCGGGATTACGTCGCCATCGATAGTATCGTTGGATTTGATGGTAAACGTAATCTGGCCCGATTGGCCGGGCGGTATGACTCCGGCCGGCCCGTTGGGGTCGGGGGCGAGAATCTGCGCCGTAGCTGCAAAGCTGCTTGGGTTGGCCGGACTGCTGAACAGAACATACCCATTGGTGGAAGAGATGGTTAGTAGCGGCGTCGCAATGTCGTTGCTCGTTGTGTTGGCGTAAGTGACGAC
Source organism: Pirellulales bacterium (assembly GCA_035547635.1). Taxonomy (GTDB): domain Bacteria; phylum Planctomycetota; class Planctomycetia; order Pirellulales; family JAICIG01; genus JAICIG01. The sequence goes on along the minus strand of DASZUP010000239.1, from coordinate 2,586 downwards.
GATCGATGCGGTGCGGCCCGATCGCACGAACTCCGGCGTGATCAGATGAATTTCCAAATCGCCGGCGGCGGCCGATACGACTTGAAAGGGCGTCGGCGCGACAACCGACTGCACGCCCTGTACGACATTGAACGCGTAACTACCGACCGCCGCGCCGCTGAGATTGAACGTCGCAAAGAACTTGCTGCTGTTGACGTAGTCGATGGACGTCGCGGTGATCGTCGTGGCGCCGAGAGTGAGGTTGGCGGTAACGTTCGCCGCAAAGTTCGTTCCGTCGACTTCCACCGTAACGTCGCCCGCATTGCCGGCAGACGACAAAGACGTAGCCGATACGCCCAGCGCGCTCGTCTGGGTTACGTTCAGCGTATAGTCCGCCGTTGCGGCGGCGCCGGAGACGCTGTGAACCAGGATAAAATACACGCCTCCCGCGGCATTCGGCACGGAGAGCGACTGATTCGGCTGGTTCGCCGTGGCTGCGAATTGATAGTTGTAGAGCGTCGGCGCGGCGCCCTGGCTGACGTAAAGCGCCGTCGCTCCCGAACCGGCCGAACTAGTGAGCGTGACGACGAGCGAACCGCCCGCCGGCACGGTCACCTGGTAATACTGGTCCTGGTTGGCGGCGGTGAAGGCGCCGTTGACCGGCGTGCCCAGCGTCAGGCCCGGCACGCTGACGGCAAGCTGGCCCGTCGTAGCGGCCAGCGTATTGTTGCTGCGGTCGGAGTCGGCCACGTTGTAGTGACTGTCGGCCAGGACGATCACATAATAGTTGCCCGGCGCCAAGGCCGGAACCGCCGCGGTCAAGCTTCCATTATAGCTGTTGCCGGCCGTCAGGCCGCCCGCATGCGTTACGCTGCCGAGAAGTAATGAGCTGGCGGTGATCGACGGCGTGGCGGAAAGGTAAACGCTGTCGAGCCAGCCGCCGTGGGCGTCGACGGCGCCCTGATTCGTCACTTGCCACTGGATGGCGATGGATTGGCCGTCGATGGCCGAGGTCGGCGCCGTCACACTGGCGAGGCCGAGATTGGTCGGAGCCGAAGCCACGTCGAGATCGAATTCCGTCGCCGTCTGATTGGCGGTCATTCCCGGAATCAGGCCGGTAATCGCGGTGAAGGAACCGCTGCCGCTGGCGTATTGCAACACCGGGTAGTTCTGGCCGACGACGGGCGTGAAGCTGTTGACCAATGAGAGATTAAAGTTTCCCGCCAGTGTCGCGCTCCCGGCGGCCGCGAGCTGCCCAAACTGGCCGCTGGCCGGGCTGCCGCCGATCTGTTCGTTGAACGTTCCGGCCGCCGTCTGCATGAAGTTTGCACCGACGTTCAGCATGCCGCCTAACGTCAGCACGCCGCTGTTGGAAAAGTCGCCCGGCGCGCTCAAAGCAGCGCCGCCGGTCAGCGCGAGCGCGCCGCTGTTGGAGGCCAGCGCCAAGGCGGGCATGGCCGCTCCGCTGCCGTCCAGGGTAACACTCGCCGCATTGCTGGTGATGCTCGTGCCATTGGGAAACTGGAGCGTAGCGCCGTTGAGAGCGTTCCACGTGCCGCCGGTCAGCGCGCCGGCGACAATCTGATCGAAGGAACTCGCATTCAGATAAAGCGTCCCCGAATCGGCCTCGATGATGCCGGTGTTAGTCAACTCGCCGTTGATGAAAAGCGTCGAGAGGCCGCTGCCGGCCGTCTTGACGATCGTGCCGGCGTTGATGACGGCGGTCTGCTTGCCGAAAGGATTGTCGATGCCCGAATCGCCCTCGATCCTGTAGATTGCGCCAATTTCGTTCTTGAGCGTGGTGGGCGAGATACCGTCGCTGTGCAGTCCGAGGTTACCGCTGCCGGTCTGAATGATTGTTCCCTGGTTGTCGAGCGTGGCGTCTTCGTAGAAGCCCTTGCCGGCAGGACCGGCGAGGTTCATCGTCCCCGCATTGGTCACGTCGCCCAAAGCGGCAAAAAAGGCGCCGCCAGTCCACTGGAAAGTATCGCCGGCGAAGTCGAGGGTCAGGCCGCCCAGCGCGGTGTGGATGGCGCCTGTGGCGAAATTGACTGTGCCGGCGCCGGTCGACGTCAATGTGCCGCCATAGTAGGTCGTCGTGCCGCCGGTCAGGTCGGCCTTAGCTCCGGCGCCGACGTTGAACGTGGCGCCGCCCAGATACGTGCCGCCGTTAAGCACCACGCTGCTGCCCGCGCCCACGTTGAAGGTAGTGCCGCCGGAAAACGTCTTGAGATTGTTGAGCGTGACCGTCAATGCTTGCGATGCCGGCACATTGATGACCACGCCGCTGGCGTCGCCTGCCGGCAGGCTGATGAGCGTGCCTTGCACGGTGATGCTGGAACCATTGTTGAGCGTCAGGTGGCCTTGCGTCAGTACGGGCAGCGTGAGCGCGCCGTTGTTTTCCGAAATGCCGCCGCCGGAGAAGTTCGCCAACAAGTCGAGCTTCAGCGTGCCGTTGTCGTCGGCCTCGATCCCCGCGCCGGAAGTGGTCGCCGTGAAAGTCGTCAATCCTGAGATGTCGATCGTGCTGCCGGCGCCTTGAACCTGGAAGTAAACGGCGCCGCTGACAATTTGCGCCAACTGATGCATGTCAACCAGGCCGCCGCC
>DASZUP010000238.1:0-16696 GCA_035547635.1 Pirellulales bacterium | reverse complement strand
GCTTCCAGGCTCCGCCAGGCCGTGACGAAATCGCCCGTGCTGTTGATCACGGCGACAGCAGCGGAATGGTCTCCCAGGGCCAGCGTGGGGCCGACGAGAAACTGCGGGGCTACGGGGTTGGCCGTGAGCAACAGCCGGCTTTCGAGCGAGTCGATGCTCAGCCAACGCGTTCGACGGCTGTGCCGCGGGCCCGAGCTTCGCGTCGCGCCGCGGCGCCGGCTCTGAGATTGATTTGTGCGCTTGCCCCAAGTTCCCGGTAAAGACATCGACATCTTCGTATCCCTTTGCAGTCTGGCAAAGCCCAATCAACGCGAGCCGTATCTCGCCTCCGCAGCGGAGGCAAAACCAAGAGAGTTACCGGCTGTTCGTTTGGCGACGAATGCAAGAGTGGCGCCGGTTATTTGGGGGGCATCATTAATGAGAGGGAAATCGAAAAGTTAAAGGGCATCCAATAAAAGACTTAAGAATTTTCTTATTTCAGACGACGAGTCCGCGAATTACGCGTGGACGCTGCCGAGATGTGCTGCAGAGCGCGCACGTACCATTGTTTCGCTCATTTCAGGTTCGACGGAGTTATTGATCCGCCAGCGTAATCCGGTTTCCACGCCCGAGCGTGCTTGACGGTCTGTCGTCGACAATTGAGGAAGAACCTGCGAGGTTAGAGATGCGTGCACTGCCGCAGAAAGGAGCCTTGCAGCCAGCGCAGAATGACCAGCGGGCTGACGGGCGCCGCTCGCCGGGCGCGAAAAGCGAGTGGCTGAGATCTCACCAACGCGCCAGGTCAGCGCGGGGCTAAATTCGGCGGTGAACTATCGCCCGATGCGGTTCATTGAGCCTGGCGTCGATAGCCAACCAATGAAAGAAAACTTCGGCGCGAGCGCAACGGAATCGACCGCTTACGGCGATAGGTTATCTGCCGTATCCCGGCGGGCGGCTGGCGGATCGGCGGGGAACGAAAGGGGCGGCAATTGGAGCGGCCTGCCGGCGGGGCGGTCGGCGAATAATGCGTTCGACCGTCAGGTTGTCGATCGAGGCCTCGCCGAGGCCAGTCATGGCGATGGTGATTGTCAACTTGCCTGAGGCCGGGGCGGCGCGGTACAGCGTAAATTCGGTCCAGGCGTTAGTCTTGCCGATGCGCTCGGCGAGCGGTTCGCCTCCCAGCGAATCGAAGATCAACAGGCCGTCGAGGCTGCCGGTAATCGGCTGCGGCACGTACGCCCAGCCGTGAATGCGCAGCCACTGGCCGGCTTGCACCGGCACCGGCGGCGAGACCAGCCACAGCGGCGGGGTTTCCAGCATGTCCACGGGCTTTTCCGGATCGCTCGGTTCGACCGCGAATTGAAAGCTGTAGGCGCCCGCGTAAGGCATAGGTTTTGACAATAATTGGCCGTGGGCGCGCACGCCGTCCGACTCGTGCGAGTAGAGTCGCCAACCGGCGTCGCGCATGCGGTAGTAATTCTCCATGCCGCCTTCCGGCAACAGGTTCGGCGAACGCTCGGCCGAGTCGAGCACTTTCAAGAAGATCCACTGTTCGGGCAGCGTGACGAAGCTGGCCGCCAAAGGACTCGAGGCGGCGCTTCCGATCGCTTCGATGGCTTTTGTCCAATGGTGGCGTTCGAGCAAGCGCAGCGAGCGCATCGTACGTGCGGCGCTCACGGCCGCAGCGCGGTAATCTCTGCCGTTCAGACTGCGATTGGCGTTGTCCAGGTTGAGGTGCGCCTCGCGCAGCCATTGCGGCGCGTCGAGACTGGCTTGGCCTCGCCGCGTCAGATCGGCGTCGACCTGCTCCGCTTCGGCCAGCTTGAAGGCCGCCAGGTCGCGGGCGATCCGAGCGGTTCTTGGGCCGCTGGCCTGCGAGGACCGGGTCAGGCGCCCGATTGTTACGTCGTCGGTGATGGCCACCATGCCGGTCAAACCGAACTCTGCAATCTGCACGTGCAACCCGCCCAGCTTGCGGCTTTGGTTGACCGCGGGCCGCAGGCCGCCCGGCGTGATTTCCAAGGCCCGGTGCGATTGGGGAGCGCCGGGCACGATGAATGAAAGATTGTTTCCGGCGAGCTGATCGAGAACGTACTGCCCGCCGGTTCCCATCCAGATGGGCAACAGCAGCCGCGTGTGGTCGGTCTGCAGTACCGCGCCGGTGACGCCCGGATTGGCGCCCGAAGCGTCGAGCACCTCGACTTCCGCTTTCAGGCTGCCGGCGGCGACCCACGATTCGATCAGCTCCGCGTTGCGATTGATCAATTCCAGCGTCCATGCGCGCTGTTTGGCGTCGTTGTCGCTCGCGTCTAGCGGCGTTCGAGAGGCGAAGGCCAGGCCTCGCGCGCCGGCGACCAGGGCGGCTTGCGCCAACAGTTGGATCTGCTCGCTGGCGGCCGAGGGCGTGCGGCCGCGTCCGTCCGCCAACAGCGAAACCTGATCAAGCAGTTCGGGGGCAAGTTGCGTCTGGATCACGGCCCAGAAGGGCGTGCCCGCCAGCGTCAGCCGCGGCCGCTGGTATAACCACTTGGCGTAGTCGGCCAGTTCGAAGCTGGTGCCGAGCGGAAAGCGCCGCGCCATCAGGATTGCCGCCGGCAATCGGCTGTAGGCCTCCAGTTGGCTTTCAGGATCGCAGACAATCGGCCGCGGGGTCTCGCCGTCGGCGCGGCGGACCTCGTCGGCCCAGCGCCGCGTGGCTTCCAGCTCGCGCCCGGTCAGCCCTTGGCCCAGGCGCCACGCCAAAACCGGATCGTAGCGCGTATCGAACGGCGCCAACGTGCCTTGCGGGCCGTCCGGATTTTCCAGACCGGACGGACGGGGCGGCGGACAGACAAGCCACAGGCCGACGCGCACCGCCTCGTCAAGCAGCGCCGACGAAGGCGTCTCGTGCAGCAGGATGCCGTTGAAGCCCAACTCCTTCAGAAAGCTCAGCGGCTCGCCTTGGTACTCGATCAGTCGGGGAAAGAACGGACGGTCGTCGACGAGCAGGATCGACGACGAGAGTTCTGCCCGGGGCCGGGCCGCACCGTGCAAACCGCCGGGGCCGGCAGCCGCAGAGTCTCCTGAGGCATCGGCAATTCCGGCGGCGATATGATCGGCGGCGACGAACCCGCCAATTTCCAGGTCGTCGATCCAGACACGCGTTTCGCCGCGACCGCCGTAAACATTGAGGATCAGGCGGTCGAGGTAAGCTTCGTGTGCGTCTACGCCTTGTCCCAGGCTGCCCCACAGCACGCGCAGTTGTTGTTGGAGCAGCCGGGGGACGTTTTCGATCCGGAGTTGCTGCCAGCGATCGACGTCGGAATAGCTCGTGCCCGCGATGTAGCGCACCATCGCCTTGCCGCTGCGCGGGTCGAGCGTGCGCGGCAGCACGACGCGCGCGAGCAATTGGATGCCGGGGCGGTCGGATTTAATCCACAGGCTGGGACTGAGTTCCTCGATAATCCGCGCCTTGCCGACGTCGAGGGCAAAGTGCAGTTTGGTGCCATCGCCGGCCGCGACCTGGATGTACTCGCAACCGGCCCCGCGGTGTACGTCGCGGCCGGTTCTCTGGTGCGCCGCGACCTGATACTGAGAAACGTCGCCGCCCGCTTCGCGCCATGCCGTCTCGGGGCTGTCAAAGCCTTCGCGGACAAAGTTCTGCGCAGCGGCCATCCGAGCCGAGCCGAAGAAAGCGGCGACAATGACGGCGGAGCAAGCCAGCCTCGACAGGCTGTCTGTCATGGGAGCGGCTCCATCCTTTCCCAACGCGAAGGCAACGGTGACAAACGCTGCAACGTGGCAAAGACGCGACGTCGGCGCTGTGCTGAGTAACTTTCTGTAACCTGTGCTTATATCAGGATTTGCGATTTTCCTCCAGGCCGGATGTGGCGTTTTTTCCCCATTCGGCCGCCGGCGGGTCGGCTGGATGCAATCTCCTAATTCATTTCTGCAAAAGAACTTATCGACGATTTGGGCGCCCAGACTTGATCGCTGGCATACTGTCTGCTCTAGAGGAGTGCAGACACTTCACCCCGATGAGAGCCAGCTATGAACCAAGCCTCGCGAATCGCCGCCTCCTCTGCTGAAGAACTGCCGAACGACCTGGTGGAGCTCACAAACGTCGTTGACAGCTTGCCGCCAGAGTTGAAACAGCAAATCAGCCCTCTGCTGGTGCGCGTGATCGAGAGCACGCGGCGGCGCCGGCGGATCTTGAATCTCGTTCAAGATGCGCTGAGCCAGCTTCGCCTGGACATGAAGTACTTGCTGTTCGACTTGGAAGCCACCCGGCGCGAACGCGATGATTATCGGCGTCAGTTGGAGCAGAACTGAGCAAGAATCGCCGCGGGCTTGTTGCGGCATTCGCGGGACTAGCATACGATAATTAGTTGAGTATGGTTTTGTCTTCGACGCCGCTCGCCCGCCTCTTCTCCTAGGCGGGTTCGGGAGTGCGGCGTCGAAGGACGGAACAGGGAATGGGAGACCGCCTGCCATGGCCGAAATGAACGCTGAACAAATCGCTCAGCGCGCATTCGACCACGACTTGCTCAACGATCGCCAGCTTCAAGAGATTTGGGGCGAGTTCGGTCGGCGCAACGTTCCCGTCGACGAATTCATCCAGTTGCTGCTGCGGCGAGAACTGCTCACCAACTTCCAGCTCGACCGCCTGCTGCGGGGAGAGCGCGCCGGCTACTTTTACGGCGATTACAAGGTTCTGTACATGGTTTCGGGCGGAAGTTTCGCCCGCGTGTATCGCGCCGTCCACAAGGACTCCGGAGTGGTCCGCGCCGTCAAGGTTCTCCGCAAGCGGTACAGCGACAACCCGGAGCAGACCGAGCATTTCATTCGCGAGGGCCAGGTCGGCATCACGCTGCGGCATCCGAACATCGTGCCGATCTATGAAGTCTTCTCCAAGGGCTTCACGCATTTCCTGGTGATGGAATTCGTCGAAGGGGGGAACCTGCGGGAATTCCTCAAGTTCCGCAAGCGAATCGATCCGGTCGAGGCGACTCGGCTGATGATCGACGTGACGAGCGGAATGCGATACGCCGCCGAACACGGCGTCTCTCACCGCGATTTGAAGCTGACCAACATCCTGGTTTCCAGCAAGGGCCAGGCCAAACTGGTCGACTTCGGGCTGGCCGCTACGGATAGCAGCGTGGCGGACGAAGCCCTCGGCGATCAACTGAACCAACGCACCATCGACTATGCCGGCCTGGAGCGGGCGACCGGCGTTCGCAAGGACGACCCGCGCAGCGATGTTTATTTCCTGGGCTGCATCTATTACCACATGCTGATGGGCCGACCGCCGCTGCAGGAAACGCGAGACCGCATCCAGCGGCTTTCCAAATCGCGCTATCAGGAGGTCGTGCCGATCCACCAGGCCGATTCCAGCTTGCCGCGCGCCGTGACGATGGTCGTCAACCAGGCGATGCAGCTCGATCCCGACCGGCGTTACCAGTCGGCCGCCCAGATGCTGGTCGATTTGAACATCGCCGCCGAACGCCTTGCGGCCGGCGACACGAGCAGCGGAGATCCGGATGAGGGCGCCGACGGCCAGGACCAAGGTCGCTGGCAAGCGGAGCGAGAGCGGATCGCCGCTTCGCTGCTGACTGACAGTCAACGCCGCAGCGTGATGTTCGTCGAGTCGGAAACTCGGATGCAGGACTTGATCCGCGACGCACTGAAAAAGGCCGGCTATCGGACCTTGGTCCAGGCTAGCCCTCAACGCGCCGTCGAACGCTTCCAAGACGAGAAGAAGCCCGCCGAGTGCGTGATTTTCAGCACGGGGCGTTTGGGCGAAGAAGCGCTCGACGCGTTTCTGGAATTTGCCGCGGGCGAGGAAACCAGCCAGATGCCGGCCGTGTTATTGCTCGGGCCGGAAGACGGATCGTGGAAGCCCAGAGCTCAGGAAGTCGTCGCCCCGCATCGGGTCGTCGTCTCGATGCCGATCAAGGTGCGTCACCTGCTGGAGCTGCTGGCAAAGATTCTGCCGCCCGTCCCAGCGGCCGAAACCGACGCGTCATCGCCGTAAGCGCGCCTTCATCCGACGGATGCGTTGAGTGAGATGCGCCGAGTGGACTTTGCCAAATCTGCTCAGCCCTTGTGCTTGCCGGGCAGTTCAATGCCCATCGCCTCGAGCAGCAGCTTCATGTCTTCCCAGACGTCTTTCTTGGCGGCCGGATTGCGCAACAGGTAGGCCGGATGATACGTGCAGATCACCCGGCTGCCCCGATAGTCGAAGAACCGCTTGCGCAACTTGCCGATCGGCGCCTCGGTGGCCAGCAAGGCTCGAGCGGCGACGGCGCCCAGGCAGCAGATGAACTCTGGCTGGATGATCTCTAACTGCCGGTCGAGAAAGCCCCGGCAATGGGCCAGTTCGTCAGGCAGCGGATTGCGGTTGCCCGGCGGGCGGCACTTGAGCGTGTTCAGGATGTACACGTCTTCGCGCCGCATCGTGCAGGCTTCGATGATCTTGGTTAAGAGCTGGCCGGCGCGGCCGACAAACGGCTCGCCCTGCCGATCCTCGTCGGCGCCGGGCGCTTCGCCCAGAAAACAGAGCCGGGCGTTCGGGTCGCCGACCCCAAACACGGTTTGGGTCCGAGTCTCGGCCAGGTCGCGGCAGCGGACGCACTGCGATACTTCACGCTGAATGACTTCCAAGGCCGGCAACCGCTTGGCGGCAGGCAGCGGCGGCGGAAGGTCGTCTCCGGCGGCAAACGGCTCCGCGGGAAGTTTCGCTTTGGCGGCAGGGGATTTCATCGATGGCGATTCCAAGACGGTTTGCGGCGGCAAAGCTGCTGGGGGGAGCTGATCGCGGCCGGGCGGCGCCGCTTGAGGCGAGGCCGGCGACGGCGCGCGTGCGGCCGGTTCCAACGGCGGCCGGCTGGGGGGCTCAGTCGCTGCTGCTGACGCCGGCGCCGCGAATTGGAAGACCCCGCGAGCTTTCGGCAAATGCGTCACTCCGGCCCGTTCCAGGCTCTCCAACGTTTGCAGCGCCAGCCGGCGCGCCAGGCCAGGGTCGAGAGCTTCGGATGAGGCGGGGTCGTTTGACACGAGAGTTTCGGTTCCTTCCGCACGCCGCACAGGAGGCAAAATGCCAGGGCGGCCCGCTCCCCAGCCACGAGAATTCGGCGAAGCGTTGCATAACCAGCGGCGCCGCCACGCTTTGCCCGGCGAGCGGGCGGCTTGGTGGGCCAGCCCGCGTAAGTATAAGCGCCAGAGCCGGTTTGCAAAGTAGCTCGGTCGGTCGAGTCGGCCTGGTCCCGCCGGAGAGGCAGTTTGCCGCTGTTGCTCCAAGGGCGATTGAACTATCATTCAGTATCATTCACGCTTTGAGAGACCGTTTCCGAGCGAGCCCCTGCGGATGAGGGGCGCAACAGAGGGGAGACTTTGCGGCGCCGCAACCCTCGCTCGGGAAGCAAGCTTCCGCAAACGGCTCCCACCGGATTTGTCATACCAGCCCCGCCGCCAGGCTCAATTACGCGGCTTGAGTTCGTCCCATGGGAGTTCCCCAGGTCGTTATCGTCGGCCGACCCAATGTCGGCAAATCGAGCTTGTTCAATTGGCTGGTGAGCAAGCGCGTGGCGATCGTCGACGATAAGGCCGGCGTGACGCGAGATCGGCTCACGCACCTGATGTGCGTCGGCGACCGCTACTTCGAGCTGGTGGATACCGGCGGAATGGGCGTCGAGGACGTCGACAACCTGACCTCGCATATCGAGGAGCAGATCGCAGCCGCCATCGATTCGGCCGACTTGCTGCTGTTCGTCGTTGATTCCCGCGAGGGTTTGACCCCGCTTGACGAGGAAGTGGCTCGCCGTTTGCGCTATGCGCGAGCCCCTGTGATCTGCGTAGCCAACAAGACCGACGCCTCCTCGCTCGACTCGCAGGCCGATGAGTTTTACCGCCTTGGCCGCGGCAAGCTGGTTCGCACCAGCACTCGGGAAAACCGCGGCCGGCAAGAGTTGATCGACGAAATATTCGAGCGTTTGCCGGACCACGACGGCAGCGAGCCGCCGCCGCCCGAGACGGCGATGAAGGTGGCGATCGTCGGGCGGCGGAACACGGGCAAAAGCACGTTCGTCAACACGCTGGCCCATGCCGAGCGAGTGATCGTCAGCGAAGTACCGGGAACCACGCGAGACAGCGTCGACGTCCGCTTCGAACTCGACGGCAAGATCTTCACGGCGATCGACACGCCCGGGCTCAGGCGGCGGAAAAGCATTTCCACCGACATCGATTTTTACAGCACGCACCGGGCGCAGCGCAGCATTCGCCGGGCCGACGTCGTGCTGCTGTTTTTCGATGCCACCGAGCGGATCAGCAAGGTGGACAAACAACTCTGCGACTACGTGGCCGAGCAGTACAAGCCGTGCATCTTTGTAGTCAACAAATGGGACCTGCTGGCCGGCGGACTGCCGACCGAAAAGTGGGTCGCCTACCTGCGCGACACGTTCCGGACCATGCACCACGTGCCGATCGCTTTCATCACCGGCCAGACGGGCAAGAACGTCAAGGCTCTGTTGAACCACGGCCAGATGTTGTTCAAGCAGGCGCGCGAGCGGATCGGCACCTCGGATCTGAATCGCGTGTTGCGCGCGGCGATCGAATACAATCGTCCGCCGCTTTATAAGCATCGCCTGCCGAAGATTTATTATGCCACGCAGGTCGGCGTGGAACCGCCGACGCTCGTATTGTTCTGCAACAACCCGCAAGCCATCAGCGCGAACTATCGGCGCTACCTGCTCGGCGTGTTCCGCGACCATTTGCCGTTCAGCGAAGTGCCGATCAAGCTCTACTTGCGCCGGCGAGAGGGGGCCGTGGGCGGTTCAAACGCCCGCGCCGAGGATTTGCCCGAAGAGGAAGAAGGAACGCAATTGCCGCTGGACGCGGACGAGGTGAAGTAAGTGATTGTCGGCGTGCCGAAAGAAATCAAGCGTGACGAATACCGCGTGGCGCTGCTGCCGGTCGGCGTCGAGGAGTTGACCCGCGCCGGACACGCCGTGTTGTTCGAATCCGGCGCCGGTTTGGGGTCCGGACTGACGGACGAAGTCTACGCCGAGCAAGGCGCGCAACTGGTCGACGGTCCGGAACGGGTGTTTGGCGAGGCCGATCTGATCGTCAAAGTCAAAGAGCCGCTGCCGCCCGAGTGGTCGCGGTTGCGCGCCGGCCAGACGATGTTCACCTACTTCCACTTCGCAGCCGACCGCAAACTGACCGAAGCCATCGTGGCCTCCGGCATCACGGCCGTGGCCTATGAAACGTTGCGAGACGAGCGTGGCCGGCTGCCGTTGCTCACGCCGATGAGCGAAGTGGCCGGGCGGATGAGCATTCAGGAGGGCGCCAAGTACCTGGAGCGTCCGCAGATGGGCCGCGGCATCTTGCTGGGCGGCGTGCCGGGCGTGGCGCCGGCGAGAATCACCATTCTCGGCGGCGGAGTCGTCGGCGCCAATGCGGCCAAGGTGGCGGCCGGCTTCGGCGCCAACGTCGGTTTGCTCGACATCAACATGGACCGCCTGCGCTATCTCGACGACATTATGCCGCAAAACGTCGATTGCCTGTTCAGCGACCGGCACACGATCCGCGAGCAGCTCGCTCGCGCCGACCTGGTGATCGGTTCGGTATTGATTCCCGGCGCGAAAGCGCCGCGGTTGATCGAAGCCGAAGATCTCAAACTGATGCAGCCCGGCACCGTGATCATCGACGTCGCCATCGAACAAGGGGGCTGCGTCGCCACCAGCCGGCCTACGACGCACAGCGAACCGACCTTCACCGTCGAGAACGTCGTTCACTACTGCGTGACCAATATGCCGGGCGCGGTGGGCCGAACCAGCACCTACGCGTTGTGCAACGTCACGTTGCCTTGGGTGCTGCAACTGGCCAATCGAGGCGTCGAGACGGCGGCCCAAACGCTCAAGCCGCTCGCTCGCGCCATCAATATCTTCGACCACAAGGTCGTCAATAAGGCCGTTGCCGACACCTTCGATATGCCCTGGGACGGGCGTTTCGAAAGCTGAATCAGCGCGCATGCGGCGGTTTTCTTGGACTCGCGGTTCGAGCGGTTTCGCCGATCTGCGTTCAGGTTGAGCGGAAAACGGCATCCGCTCGGTTAATCGGCCTTCACGTCGGACTGGTTCCGCCGCGCTCCTCGCGGTCCGCGCTGCTCGCTCTTCACGGCTTTTTGCCCCTTCCGGGTTGCGAAATAAAAAAATCTGAATTTGCGGCCGTAATTTCATGTTGTTTTAAGGTTGCCCCCTTAGACTTGCCCCAGCAATGAGGCGCTGGCGCTTGCCGCCCTCTGCAACCGGGCCACTCGAATTCAAGACGTTTAAGGAGAGCTCTATGAAGGCCATTCCCAAGTACGCAGCGTTGCTCATCGCCGGCGCGGCGATCGGCGCCCTGGCACTGGCGGCCGGCGCGCAACCGCCGGAAGGCGGGCGCGAGAGCGGTTCTCGGCGACAAGGCGACCGTCGCCCGGGACCGCCTGAAGGCCGCCGGCCGCCGCCGCCGTTGGAAACGGCCCTGGACGCGGACCAGGACGGCGATATCTCGGCCGCCGAGATCGAAAACGCGGTCGCGGCGCTGAAGTCGCTCGACAAGAACGAAGACGGCAAGCTGACTCCGGATGAATATCGCCCGCCGCGCCCGCCGATGGATCGCGACGCCGGCGGCCGCCGAGGCGAATTCGGGTCGCGCGGGCCGGCCGGCGACCGTGAAGGAGACCGACCGTCTTTCCAGGACGAAGGCAGACGACCGGGCGCGGGCGATTGTCCGAAAGGCGACGAAGAGTCGAGTCCCGAGGCAGATCGCGGCCGCCGCGGGCCGCCGCGCGACCAGGGATTTGGCGGACCGGAAGCTAATCGCAGCCGCCGGCCAACGCAGCGTGATGGCGACTCCGCCAGCCCCGAGGGACGGCGCGGGCGAGGCGGGCCGCCGCGAGACTCGAAGGCCTTTGCCGATCGCCTGCTGCAATTTGATGACAACGGCGACGGCAAAGTCGCGAAAGACGAGTTGCCGGAGCAGATGCAGCAATTGCTCGAGCGAGGCGATACCAACGACGACGGAGCGCTCGACCGGGCCGAACTAGAGCGGCTGAGTCAGCGCAGCGGCGGCGGTCGCGCGGGGCGACGCTCGGCGCCGCCTCAAGACGCGGGCGGCGCCGGCGACCGTCCGCGGCGACCCGCCGAGGAGTGAGAGGCTCTCGGTCTGCGAAAAACGCCAGGTCCCTGCTGCTGAAGTGCCACTGACTCGTTTCCCGGGAGCAACGATCGATGTCAGCAACGCGAATCCCCGCAGCCGCCGCGGCGCTGCTCTTGGTTCTTGTCGCATTCTGTCGGGCCGACGAAACCAAGAGCCAGCCGCCGGCGGCGATCCGAACGCCGAGCGGCGGCAACCTGGCCGTCAATCCTGACTGTGAGAACGGCTCGGCCAAGCGATCGCAGGCGGCGGGTTATCAACTGCAAGGCGATGCGATCTGGACGCTCGTCAGTTGGCCCGACGAAACGGCCAGTCGCGGCTTCGCGCTCCGCTCCGGTCATGACCTGAACGGCGACCGCCGGCATCAAGCGGAAGTCAGCCAGGACGTCTCCGAGTTTCCACGCGGTCGCGGCCAGTGGTTCCGCTTCTCGATTCGTGGCCTGGCCCAGGATCAGTTTGCCGTGGCCGACGGCGACTTGCTGCTCAAGGTCGAGTACTTCAGCGACGAGGGGCGCAGTCGCCTGGATGGCGTGGTCAAGAAACTCACTCCGCTGATCGAGCGCGACCGCCGCGACCTGGCGGTCAACGGCAATGGCCGCAAAGGGGGAGCGGCCGTCTGGAAGACGTACGCGTTGGAATTCATGCTGCCGTTCAATGAGATCGACCTGCTACGGCTGTCGGTCGGTTTCCGCCAAGGCACGGCTCGGTCGGCCCAGGATGCTTTTCTGGTCGACGACTTCGAACTAGTCCCGCTTGCTTCGACTTCGCGCGGGGCCTCGGACGGCGAAGCGGCGCCGCCGGCCGTCGATCCTGACTCGCTCGTTTCGCTGGGCGGCCGTTGGTATCGTTCCAAGTCCGAAGCCGGGCGTGCGTCTGTGACGACGGGCGTTCGCGGCTCGCAGTTCACGTCGCAAAACGCCGACCAGCTCTGGTATGACGATGGGACCAGGCTGACCAACCCGTTCGTACAAAACATGTCGGTCTTGCTTCGCGCCGGGTTTAAGGATCGCCAGGGCAGAGTGGTCGCCGCCGATCGCTGGCTGTCGGACAACGTGCGCATCGCCTTCGAACGAGATGCCGTGGCGCTGCGGGTCAAGAATTTGCCCAACCATCCGACGGCCAGGTTCCCCGACCTGACGGGGCTGAACGGGTACAACCCCTCGTACATCCAGGAACAAGACGACACCTATTATTTGCCGCTGGCGCCGCGGCGGAACCCACGCGCCGTGGCGATGAACGCGAACAACTCGAACCGTGCGCTTCCGATGGGGCCGATCGGCGTGGCCATCAATGGCGTGGTGTTCTACAACCCGTTCGACGCCGGCAACCAGGACGCCTCAGACATTATGGACCGCTGCTGCGGCCACCCAAGTCCCGACAACCGCTATCACTACCACAAGTATCCGGTCTGCATCAAATCGCCGTTCGTCGACGAGGGAAAGGAACATTCTCCCGTGATCGGCTGGGCCTTTGACGGCTTTCCGATTTACGGCCCTTACGAACGCGACGGAGTGATGGCCAAGGACTGCCGCGACAACCCGCTCAACGAGTTCAACGTCCACCGCGACGAAGTGCGCGGCTGGCATTACCACGTGACGCCGGGCCAATTTCCTTACATCATCGGCGGCTATTGGGGCGAGATCGATGAGCGTAATTTTCGCCGTCGACGGCTGGGACAACCGGGACGGGCGGTTCCGTTAAGCGTACGGCCAAGACCATGACATGATCCGCCGGCGAGCGTCGCAGCCAGACGCCGCCGACCTTTGCTGATTTCACATCTAGCTGCGCCGCCGAGCGATTGCGCCGTGCCGGCCGCGTAGTCTTCGTCACTTCAACGGCGCTGACTCGGGAGAGGCAACGATGAGACCCTTCAATTGGGCTGGGGATGCGGCTGCGCGCCGCGGTCGTACTAGTCGAGCTCGCAACGGCAAAAAGTCTCGCGATCGCAAGCAACGCACGATTGAGTCGCTGGAGGTGCGGCTTGCGTTGGCCGCCGACGTGGAATCTTACGACGGCACGGGCAACAACCTGCTGCACCCGACCTGGGGCAGCGACAACACGCAATTGCTGAGGATTGCGCCGGCCCAATACGGCGACGGCATTTCGTCGCCGGGCGGGGCCGGACTGCCCAGCGCGCGGGAAGTCAGCAATGTGGTAGCATCGCATCCTGACGATGAGGTGCTCAACAACCGCGACTTGACGGCCATGATGTACGCCTTCGGTCAGTTCCTGGATCACGGCATCGACTACACGCCCGACGCCACGCCGGCGGAGAGTTTTAACGTCGCTGTGCCCGCGGGCGATCCGTTCTTCGACCCGCAGGGAACCGGAACGCAGGAGATCCCGCTCAACCGGTCGGTGTACGACCCGACGACGGGAACTTCGGTCGACAACGTGCGTCAGCAGATCAACACGATCAGCGCGTTCATCGACGGGTCGCAGATTTACGGTTCGACGCCCGAGCGGGCCGCCGCGCTGCGGACCTTCGAGGGGGGCCATCTCAAGACGAGCGACGGCAATATGCTGCCGTTCAACACCGACGGTCTACCGAACTCGAACGACGCCCATCTCGTTCCCGACGACCAGTTGTTCCTGGCGGGCGACGTGAGAGCGAACGACAACATCGAGCTGCTCGCCATCCAGACCCTGTTCATGCGAGAGCACAACCGGATTGCAGACCGGATTTCCGCCGAGCACCCGGGCATGTCCGACGAGGAAATCTACCAGCAAGCCCGCAAGATGACCGTGGCGGAGGTGCAGGCCATCGCCTTCAACGAGTTCCTGCCGGCGCTGCTGGGCCCCAATGCGATTCAGCCCTACACGGGCTACCATCCCGACGTCAGCACCGCCATTGCCAACGAGTTCTCGACGGCGGCCTTCCGCTTCGGACATAGCATGTTGGGCAGCGACGTCGAGTTTCTCGACGACCAAGGCAACGAAGTGCACGATGCCGTCGACCTGCGTAACGTGTTCTTTAATCCCGGCGTGATGGAGGAGACGGGAATCGATCCGATCTTGAAGTATCTGGCCTCGGACCGCGCGGAAGAAATCGACACGAAGGTCGTGGACGATCTGCGGAACTTCCTGTTCGGTCAACCGGGGCAAGGCGGGTTCGACCTGGCCTCGCTCAATATCCAGCGAGGTCGAGATCATGGCCTGGCCGATTACAACTCGGTTCGCGAGGCGTACGGATTGCCGCGCGTACACTCGTTCGCGGACATCACGTCCGACCCGACTCTACAGCAGGAACTGCAGCAGCTTTACGGCAGCGTCGATAACATCGACCTGTGGGTCGGCGGCCTGGCCGAAGACCACGTCCCCGGGAGCAGCGTCGGTCCGCTGTTTTCGCGAATCATCGCCGATCAATTCACGCGTTTGCGCGACGGCGACCGGTTCTGGTATCAGAACGAGTTCTCACCGGCTGAGGCGCAGCGAATCAGCCATGTCACCCTGGAAGACATTATCCAGCTCAATACCGGACTTTCGAACCTGCAAGATAACGTGTTCTTCCTGCACACGTCGATCTCCGGCCAGGTATTCAGCGACGGCAACGCCGACGGTCGGCATCAACCGGTCGAACAGGGACTGGCAAACGTTACCGTCAACCTGCTCGACGCTGAAGGAAACGTCGTGGCGACGACTCAGACCGACGCCCGCGGGTTGTATCACTTCAACGAGCTCGATCTGGGGACCTACCAGGTTGTGATCGACGTGCCGGACGGCGGAGAGCAGACCACGCCGCCGCCGCAAACGATCGCCATCACGCGAGGCATGGAAGTCGGGCACATCGATTTCGGAGTCAGCGGTCTGTCGACCAGGCCTCATCACCGCCATGGGCCGCCGCCCAGGCCGATGCCGCCGGCGATGCACCCGGTCCACAATCCCGTCGCTCCGCCGGTCATGCAGCCCGTGCAAGCGGGCGGCATGATGCGGCCGCGGCGCTAAGGCATCGTCGCTGCAGCCGGGCCCGAACTGAAGAAGCGGGCCCGGCTGCGGGCGGCCCAGAAAAATGGGGAAGGCCGACTGCAAAGTGCAAAGCGCAAAATGGGAGACCGTTCCCGCCCTTTTGCCGATTGCACTTTGCGTTTTGCATTGTGACTTTTGCGTTGGCCGCAGGCCGCTGGGGGCGTTTCCTGGCGTGTACGCGTTGAGTACCCGACACGACTCTGAGATTGCGACTCCTGGTTTCCGCCCGGTAGAGAAGCTAGGCTTACAGTAATTACGTCGTTTTCCCGTTTTTTGGCCTGAACTGCTTAACCTGACAACCGACGAACCAGCGCTTTCACGCCGGGTTGCCTTTGCGATGCCTTGGTCCTGGGCGATGGCGCGGAGCGCCGGAAGCAACTGCTCCTCCATTTCGCCGCGCCGCCGTTATGAAAGTTCTGCTCATCGAAGACGAACCTGACCTGCGTCGCGTGGTCGCTCGGGTATTGGCCGAAGAAGGGTATGCGGTCGACTCGGCGGCGAACGGCGAGGAAGGCTTGGCGAAGGCGCAGCTTGGCGACTACGACGCCATCGTGCTCGATTTGATGCTTCCGCGCGTGAACGGCTGGGATCTGCTGCGCGAGCTGCGCCGGCGCAAGGCGACTCCCGTGCTGATCGTCACCGCACGAGACACGCTGCAAGACCGCGTATTGGGGCTCGACATCGGCGGAGACGATTATCTGGTCAAGCCGTTCGAGTTGAAGGAGCTGCAGGCCCGGCTGCGGGCCTTGATTCGCCGAGCCAGCGGCAAGACGCAAGCCTTGATCGAGATTTGCGACGTCGTGATCGACACGGCCGCGCGGACCGTCGTCCGGGCGGGTTCGCCGGTCTCGCTCACGGCTCGCGAATACGCCCTGGTCGAGTACCTGGCGCTGCACCGCAAGCAACTGGTTACTCGGGCGATGATTTACGACCGCTTGTTCGACGATAACGAAGATACGCTCTCCAACTTGATCGAAGTCTACATTTCCAACCTGCGCAAGAAGCTCGGCAAGGAGTTCATCGTTACGCGCCGCGGGCAAGGGTATATGATCGATGCTTAGATCGTTCCGCTGGCGTCTTCGCATCTGGCACACGCTGACGCTGGTGGTCGTCATCAGCGCGTTCGCGAGCCTGCTGTACTGGAACGTCCGCTCTTCCCGGCTGGGAGAAGTCGACTCGCAACTGTTGGGCGGGGCTCAACTGTTGGCGGCCGCCATCCGAGGCCTGCCGCCTCATGAATTGACCGGCGACCCGACCCCGCCGCGAGATGCCCCGCCGGACCGAGACCGCTTGCGAGCAGGGCCAGGCGACGAGTCGGGCGAGCGGCGCAGCGAGGAGGAAGCGGCGCCGCCGGGCGACAACGCCGCGTACGTGCGGTCCGAGCAGCCGCCTCCGCCCGGTCGACCAGCGCCGCCGGGCGCTCGCTCTCGCGACCATCGCTTTGCCGGACGTCGCCCGCCTCCGCATCGTCGGCCGCCCCGCGCGGAATTCGATTTACCGACGCCCGAGCAGACCCGGCGGCACGTCGAGCGAGTCCTGGCCGACCTGGCTTTGCCGGGAACGTTGCCCAGCG
>DASZUP010000237.1:0-4920 GCA_035547635.1 Pirellulales bacterium | reverse complement strand
CAAGTCGACCGCCAACGAATAGCCCGCTCCTGCAATCAACATGCCTCGGCCCACGTCCGCCAGAAACTCTCGCCGATGGTTGCGTTGCATTGTCGTGCTCCTTGAGCCCACGAAAGAGATGAAAGGATGCTTGATCTGCTGGCTCTCTCCTCTGACCTGGTGGGGCGGGATTTCACGCCTCGCCTAAAGAAGCACTATACCAAAACAACGCCAGGTATCTCCAATCCGCCGCAGGATTTGCTTCTGCTATTAGCGACTTTCCGCCTCGGCAAGCGTCTTGGCCTTCTGTACCATCTCCAGAAACGCATGGCGGTAACCGTGAATATCGCCGCCGAGCCCCTCCTGGGCGATCTCGAGCACAGCGTCGTACGTGAAGTCGCCTTTGAACTCAGAATTCCGCAGCAGCATGCCGAATGAGGCGACGGCGGCGGCGAATTTGAAGTCGGCCGAGGCTTTGGCGAAGTCGTTCTCCTCGTCTCGGGCAATGATCTTCAGCGGCGCCCCGCTCGTTTGACTGTCGGGCGCCTTGTATTTCACTTTCAATGTGGCCAATTCGTCGCTGTCGGCGGCCGCAGTCAGTGCGGCGGGCCGCTGGTACTTGAGCGGTTCGGGCTCGCTCATAGGAGTTGGCTTGCCGGCGGGGATCAATTCGTAGATCGCCGTCACGGCATGCCCCGCGCCGATTTCGCCGGCGTCCTTGCGATCATCGTTGAAATCTTCCGCTCGCAACAGGCGGTCTTCGTAGCCGATCAACCGATAGGCGGCCACGCGCCGCGGGTTGAATTCGAGTTGCAGTTTCACGTCTTTGGCGACCGTCACGAGCGTGCCGCCGGCCTGTTCGACCAGCAGCTTGCGGGCTTCGGCTTCAGAATCGACGTAGCCATAGTTGCCGTTTCCCTTGTCCGCCAGTTTCTCAAGCATCTGGTCGTTGTGATTGCCGATGCCGAAGCCGAGCACCGTGAGAAACACGCCGCTCTTGGCCTTGTCTTCGATCAGACGTTCCAGCTCGCCGTCGCTCGTCACGCCGACGTTGAAGTCGCCATCGGTGCAAAGGATCACGCGATTCGCGCCTTGCTGAATGAAATTCGCCGCGGCAGTTTCGTAAGCCAACTCGATGCCTTCGCCGCCGTTCGTCGAACCGCCGGCTTCGAGCGATTCCAAGGCGGAGAGGATCTTCTCTTTCTGAATGCCCGGCGTGCTGGGCAGCACGAGACCGGACGAACCGGCGTAGACCACAATCGCCACGCGGTCCTGCTCCCGGAGTTGCTCCGTCAGCAGCCGCAGCGCACGGCGCACGCGGGGCAACTTGTCGTCGGGCTGCATAGAGCCGGAGACGTCGAGCAGGAATACGAGGTTGGCCGCGGGCCGGGCCTCGGCGTTCATTTCGCGGGCCTTGAGACTGACCCGCAGCAGTCGATGCTGCGGCTGCCAGGGACATGCTGCGGCTTCCAGTCGGGCCGCCAGCGGCTGCTTGCCTTCTGGCTGCGGCAGTTCGTAGCTGAAATAATTGATCAACTCCTCGATCCGCACGGCATCGGGGGGCGGCAGCATATTTTCCTGGAGCAAATAACGCCGCACTTTGGCGAACGAGGCCGTGTCGACGTCGATCGAGAACGTCGACAGCGGGTATTCGGCCGCATCGAGAAATGGGTTTTCGATGATCCGGCTATAGCGATCGCCTCCGTCGTCTGATCCACGGCCCTCATCCGGCAATTGGCTTCGAAGCACGAGATCGCCCGCCCGGTTCTGCTGCACCGTCGGCAGTCTTTTTGCCTTGGCGTTACTGGTGATCATCAGCACCTTGCCGCAAATCAGGTACGTCCATTCCTTCTCTTCGAGCACCTGCCGCAAGGCCGAACGCAAGGTAATGCCCTTCGCGCTGCGAGTGATCGGCGTTTCGACGCCCACGCCCGAATCGGCCAATACTTCGCCGTCGACCTGGATCTCAACGCCGTGGCGTTCCCGCAGATATTCGATGACGTCGCTTAACGGCTGGTCAACGAAGTCCAACTCTGTCGTGTCGTCCAGCGCAGCCATGATCTGCGTTTCATTCGAACTGGCGCCGACGAACATTTCGCTAGTGATCTTGATCTTGTTACCTTCGATCACATAATCAAGATGCAACGGCCAGAGTATCAGCTTCAATGCGCTCTTGATCGAGATCTCTTGGCTCAGCTCAAGTGTCACAGGCGTATCCGTTGTGACTCCTGCAGCGTCAAGGCCTTGAGGGTCAAAATGGATTTCCGCCTTAAGCAGCTTGCTGATTTCATCCGCGATCTTGGCCAACGGCATTTCCCGGAAACGTGGGTCGATCTGCTGCCTGAGGGACTGCTGAACCTGTTCGGAAGATTGTTTGTCATTCTCGTATTTTTTGCGACGCTCATTGAGTTGTCGCCACGCCTCGGTGTCAGGGTAGAGAATCGGTGGCTCGTCGGGCAGACCGAGCATTCGCGGAGTGAGTTCCGAACTCCTGAGCTCCAATTCCTTGCGGGATCTTGTCAACCGTTTCCAGTCCTCGACACCGCTAAAGGCGAACGGTTTCCTGTCCTGGATCTGAATTGCCGACTCATCGATGTCATGCAACGCGCCGACAAGGCCTTTTCCTTTTCGGCCGGCGGCAACCCTGTAGTTGCCGGTGCGGTTGACCATCTTGACCATCAGGTTCATCTGCTTCACGACCGGCTCGTCAGGCGCCTGTTCTCGGGCCCGCCCGGCGACGAGTTCAGCTTCGGCATAGCGATGTTCGCTCATCAACTTATCGAATTCATCGATAAGGAGGGCTAGCTTCTCGCCCTGCGCCTCTTGCGGCTCAACCGTTCTCGCGGATGCGCTGGCGGTCACCTTGTCTTCTGCGCGCGCTTGCGGCGGATCGCCGCTTCGCTTGCCGACGGTAACGTGTTCGTCGTTTGAAGCAAGCCGATAGATGCCGTAGACGCCGCCGGCCAGGCCGCCGATGATCGCAACGCTGGCCGCCAGCGCCAGCCGACGGCGCGGCCGGCGGCGGGTCGCCACAGGCTGCGCAGCCGCCAGGATCCGTTCGGCCAGATCGGGCGGTTGTTTGCCGCCGAGCAATTCGCCGAGCGCCTGCTCGGCCAGGCGGTCTTCCCACTTGTCGCGGAGAGCGTCTTGATCGTTCATGATTCGCGGACCCTTTTCTCTACGCAGCCGCGCAAGACTTCGCGCGTCCGCCTCAGCAGGCTTTTCACGCCGTCTTCGCCGATCTCCAGCAGCCTTCCGATGTCAGCCCGCGAGCGATCGTCGCGATATCGCAACTCGATGGCCTGGCGGACCCGCCCGTCAAGCGACTGCAGGCAGTCTCGCAAGGCTTCCAAATACCCGCCGCCATCGTCGCCAGCCAGCCGAGACCAGACTTCGTCGGCCAGTTCCAGGTTTGCCAGCGCCGGCTGTCGCTTTGATTTGCGGATAGACATCATAAACTGCCGGCGCGCCACGGTGCGCAAATAAGCGGCCGTCGCTGCAGGCGATTGCTCAACGAACGGCCTGCGGTAAACGCTCAAGAACGTCTCTTGCGTCAGGTCGTCCGCCTGCGCCTCGTCGGCGCCCAGAAACCGCAAATACCGCCAAACGCCGGCCTGATGCACTCGCACCAGACCCGCAAAATCGCTCGGCGGCTTGATCGTCGCGATCGCCATGCCCTTAAATTGCCCGAAAGAGGCAAACGGGTGCAACGTTTTTACTTTTTTTCCGCCATCTTGTTGGCCTGAGAGGGCGGACATGAAAAAGGCGGGCAAAACGACGAGGGCAGCGCGTGCGCTTGCTTGCCGGCAATCAGCGCGTTGCGATTGTCCAAACTGACAACGAGCGCGGCAAACCCTACAGCGGATGAGTGTAATCGCCGCTAATAAAACCGGAATCTTCCGGCGGGACGTAGCTGATATCCAGATCGGGCGTTTCTAAACGCTTGTGCCCCTGGAGGCGAGACTCGAGCGCCATGTCGAGAATTCCGCCCGTCAGCAGCGTGCGCTCGATCGGGTAGGGGGGCCGCCCCTGGGCGAGAAAGTCCTCGACCTTCATGGTCAACGCTTCAAGGAAAGCGGCGCCGGGCGGCGGCGGCAGGTAGAACAAGGTGGAGGCCGGCTTCTCTTGCCCCTTGATCCTGGCGGCGAACGTTGTGTCATCGACGTGTCCGTTGAGCAGCAGCACGGTCGCCTTCAAGCCATCGCGATATTCGATAATGAAGGCCGCCGGCCCGTCGGGATACGTCGGGCTGTCCGCCTTGGGGACGAAGTGGCGGCAGTTCTCTCGAATGTCGCCGACGTTGAGCGAAGGGCTGCGGCCCAAGGCGTGTTCCAACAGATCCCACGACCAGAGCCCTGCATCGCCGGCTTTCCAGACGGCATCTCCTTCCAGAAACGTGACGGCCTTCACGCCTTGCTGGCCGGCGGTGCGGCGTTCGACCATGCACTGCAACGCCTCCAGGGCATGGATGCCGAAGATCTCCAGCTCGCCGCGCGAGGCGATCAGCGCTTCTTGAATCGGCGCCTTCAGCGGCAACTCCAACTCCGGCCGACGCCAGGTCACCGGCAAGCTCGACCCGGCCAGCAGCGGCAAGCCCAGTTCGCGGGCCGTCTTCGCCATGGCGAAGGCCTTGTTGCGGTCGTACGAAAGGTGCTTGTCGCAGAACACCGGCACGCAGCGGTTCGAGCGGCGGAAGACCTCGACGATCTCCTGAAACAGCTCGTATCGCGGATAAAGCTTTTGCGATTTCTCATTGTACGGATAGTCGCCGTGCTCGCCGATCAGCAGCACTCCGTCCACCGCCAACTGGTCGCCGCCGAGCGTGAGCGCTTCGGCCGGGCTGGGGTAAAGCTTGAAGGCATGGCTCTTGGCGAGCGAACGACTCAGATCGCGCGGCCCCTGCTGGGCGACGTACATGCCGGCAATGCCGAAGTCGGGATA
>DASZUP010000236.1:0-11622 GCA_035547635.1 Pirellulales bacterium | reverse complement strand
ATTAACTGGAACATCAACAATACGATCGACGGCGAAACGGGCGTTCGCGGCCTGAACGAACTTTCCACGCAGGCTACGCATGCCAGTCGCCCGACCAGCGCGGCAAGCGACATCGATGCGGTCGTGGCCGTCGGCGCACGGCCGGTCGTCTACGTCGATACGGACTGGAACGGCGCCGATCGGTTCAGCGATCCTGACGGAATTGGCAGCGGCGCGGGACCGGTCGCCTTTGGCTTCAACGGCTTCGCCACCATCCAGGAAGGCGTCGACAACGTCGACGCGAGCGGCACGGTCAACGTGGGCGCCGGAACCTATACGGAGAACGTCAACGTCAACAAGTCGGTCTCGCTGATCGGTCCCAACGCCGGCGTCGATCCGAACACCGGCACGCGCGTCGCCGAAGCAATCGTGTTGCCGGGCGCCAACGATACCGCCAACGGCAGCATTTTCCTGGTTACCGCCGACAACGTCACGATCGACGGCTTGACGATCGACGGCAACAACCCGAGCCTGTCGGGCGGCATGATGCTCAACGGCGTCAATTCGAACGCCGCCAACGGCGTGACGAACGTCGGCGCCGCCACGACCACGGATATCTCCGGATTGACGGTGCAGAATGACATTATTCAGAACTTCACGAACAACGGCATCTACGGCGACACGGACAGCGGAGCGCCGTCGATCGGAAACTCGTTCAGTCACAATCTGATCGATAACGTTCCTCTGACGACGTTGAGTCCCCGCGGCCGCGGCGTTTTGATCGCCGACAATTTCTACGCGGACATTTCTGATAACGTCATGACGCGAGTTGCCATCGGCATTCAGACCAACAACTTCTCCGCCGCCGGATCGCCGTCGAGTATCGACCACAACACCATCGATTACTACATTCGCGGCATCTACCACAACCTGACGTACACGTCGGCCTCGCCCTTCACAATCAGCGACAACAAAATCACGGCCGACGCCGCGGCAGTCGCCGGCAACGCCGGTTTGTTGATCTTCTCGATGCAGAGCAACGCCTCGGTCGTCGTCCAGAACAATGACGTGACCGGCGCCGATTACGGTATTGAGCTCTGGAACAATCCGACGTCAAACACAATCGTCATCCAGGGCGGCACGCTCTCGAACAACTCGTACGGCGTCTGGGCCACCAACAACGATCCGTTGTACGGCATCGCCGACGCCACGCAGGCCGCGCTCGACGGAGTGACGATTACCGGTTCGACCACGGCGGGAGTGCTGGTCGACGGTCAGACGGGCACGAATGCGATCGGCCTGGACATCCGCAACAGTTCGATCAGCGGCGGCCCTATCGGCGTTGAAATTGGCGGCGCCTTGGCCACGGCCACGCTGTACCGCAATTCCATCAGCGGCGCGACGACCGGCGTGCAGGTGGATGCCGGCGGCAACCTCGGCACGGCCGCTCAGGAAACCAGCCAGAACTCCATCACCGGCAATGACACGGGCATCTCCATCGCCAGTGGCGCCGGCGTAATCCAGCCGATCTTTGAAAACGATCTGTCCGGAAATTCGACGGCTGCGATTGCCAATAACAGTGGAACCCTGGTCGACGCCTCGGGCAACTGGTGGGGCGACAATACCGAGGCGGGCGTGATGGCCGCCATCAGCGGCGGCAATGTCGACTTCAGCCCCTGGTTCGACGGCGGAACCGACGCCGACGCGGGTACGATTGGCTTCCAGGGAGACTTCTCGGCCATCACCGTCGACGGCGCCAGCCCGCAAGCAGGTCCGACCGGCGCCATCCAGGAAGGCGTGAATCTGGCGAGTTCCGCGGGTACGGTGAATGTTGTGGCCGGAACCTATTCGGAAAACGTTTCGATCGACAAAGATCTCACGCTGGCCGGCCAAGGCGGCGTGACGCTCTCGGCGCCGACGGCCGGCTCGGGCACGGGCGTGGATATCACCGGCGCCCCCGGCACGGTGACGCTGAGCGGCTTGGACATCCAGAACTACGACACGGGCGTCGCCTCCAGCGGGGGCACGACGCTGAACCTCAACGACGTCACGCTGAGCGGCAATGCGACGATCGGCGCGGACATCTCGTCCGTGGACAACTTGAACGTCGCCTCGACGTCGGGCGCGGATCAGACCGTGACGATCACCGCCGGCACGCCCAATCAGCTTCAATTTACCGGCCAGGACGCCATCAACTTCAGCGGCGCAAGCAATCTATCCGTCGCCACGGGCGCCGGCAGCGACACCTTCAATGTCGCGCCATTGGCGAGCACGACGGTCAGCGTTAACGGCGGCGATCCGACTCCGCCGGCTTCGCCCGGCGATACGCTGCTGATCGACCTGACCGGGACGACCGGCGCTGCATTAAGCGTGACGGATTCGGCGGACGGAACGTCCGGCGCGTGGTCGTTCGGCAGCAGCGATCCCGTGAATTTCTCGCACATCGAGACGCTGCAGTCGACCGCCGACTTGAGCGTGACCAATACCGCGCCGGGAACCGTCGTCGAAGGCGACACCTTCGATTACACGATCACGATTCACAACAACAGCGCGGTCGCGATCGATAACGTCATGCTGACCGACGTGCTCCCCGCCAACGTGAGCTACGTCTCCGGCAGCTTCGATCAAGGGACCGTGGTCAACTCCAGCGGCACGTTGACGGTCAATATCGGTACGATCGCCGCCGGCGCCACGGTCAACGGCACGATCACGGTCAAGGCCGTCGACGAAGGCGCTCTGGCCAACACGATCAGCCTGACCAGCGATTCGCCCAATGCCATCCCTGACGTCACGGCCAATACGACCGTGACGGATCCGGCGGTAGTCGCCACCGGCGGCTTTACGATCGACGCCATCAAGGGCATGCTCTCCGATTCGCAGACGGTCGCCACGTTTACCGATCCGGGCGGCGCCGAAGCTCTCGCCAACTACTCGGCTGACATTGATTGGGGCGACAGCAGCACGTCGGCCGGCACGATCACCTACGACTCGGGGACCGGCGTCTTCACGGTCACCGGACAGCACAATTACTCTGCGGCCGGAACGTTCACCGTCACCGTGACGATTCATCACATGGCGGCGCCGGACGCTACGGCGACCAGCACCGCCGACGTGGCCAACCCCGAGGTTCAAGCCCAGGGCGGCCTGACGGTCAATGCCCTGGAGGGCGCCGACACCGGCACGGTCGACGTGGCGACGTTCACCGATCCGGGCGGTTCCGGCCCGTTGAGCGACTACTCAGCCGAAATCGACTGGGGCGACGGCACGGCCGCATCTGCGGGCACAATCACCTATGACGCCGGGACCGACACGTTCACCGTGCATGGCAGTCACACGTACGCCGAAGACGGGACCAAGCTGATCACGGTCACCATCCATCGCACGGCGGCGCCCGACACGACGGTAAACAGCACGGCGATCGTGGCCGAGCCCGCCATCACGGCGACGGGCGTGGCGGTCAACGGCAATGAGTTCTCCGCGCTGACGAACGTCACAGTGGCCACTTTCACGCACGGCCCCAACACTGAAGCCGCCAGCGAGTTCACGGCGACCATTCAATGGGGAGACGGCAGCAGCTCCACGGGAACCGTCACGCTTTCCGGAGGCGTCTACACCGTCACGGGCTCGCACACGTATACGGATGAAGGCAGCTACGACGTCAGCGTGTCGATTGCCGACGACTCGGCGTCAGCGACCGTACACACGACCGCCAAGATGCTTGAAGAACTATTGCCGGACGGCACGCGGGGAACGGCCAACGAGCGGTTCATCTCGGAACTTTATCGCGAACTGCTCAACCGCCAGGTCGACCCTGCGGGATTGGCCCACTGGAACGACGTGCTCAGCCACGGCGCCGCGCGACAAGCTGTTATCGCAGGGATTCAGCACTCCGCGGAGTATCTCTCCACTGAGGTGACCACGCTCTACCAGCAGTATCTGCACCGAGCCGTCGACCCGGTCGGCCTGGCGAGTTGGTCGCAGTTCCTGGCCCACGGCGGCACGGTCAACCAGGTGGCGGCCGCCATCGTCGGCTCGACAGAGTACTTCAACTCGCGCGGCGGCGGCACGAGCCACGGCTTTATCGACGCCTTGTTCCACGACGCGCTGGATCGCGCACCCGATCCAAATGGCGAAGCTGCCTTTGAGCAGTTCCTGGCAGCAGGAAATACCCGGCAGGAGGCTGCGGACGTCGTATTTAACAGCCAGGAATACCGCGACGACCTCGTCGACCAAATCTATCAAGAACTGCTCGGCAGAAACCCTGATCCGAACGGCCAGAGCTACTGGGCCGGGCAGCTTGCCAAGCACGATCAGAACGACGTCATCGCTTCCATCGCGAGCAGCGACGAGTTTTATGCCAGGGTCGCTGAATGACTCATCGTCGCGTCTTGGCGCGGGCTGAAGTCATCTGCGGCATGCGGTAGCTCTTGCGCACCCGAGGGCGGGCCTCGTCGCTCGGCGACGGGGCCTCCTCGCTGCGCGGCGGGGGCTCATCGTAAGACGGCGGCGTCGCTTCCGGCCGCATCGGTTCTGGCGGCCTCGGCGGCGCCAGCAGTTCCGCCGGAGGCGCTTCAGCGTCTTCATACGCGCCCGGACCTCCGCAGCAACTTCCGTTCGAGCAGCGTGTTTCGTGGCCGCAACCACAGCCGTGAGAACGGCAGCCGCAATGTCGCCGAGAGCGCAACAGCTTCTGGCCGCAGTGCTTCAGCTTGCACCGCAGGCCGCCGTGAAACAGGCCGTGATGGCAGCCTTGCTCTTCATCGCAGTAGCCGGCCCAAATGTTCGAGCAGCACGTCCCTGCATAGCCCCAGTTGTGGGGACCGGTTGGATAGGCGTAAGGGTTGCTGTAATTAAAGGAGTAACCCGGGTGAAAGGCGCTCCCGACCATCACCGGAATGGCGGCGGGACCTGTCGGATAGGTTTGTGCTCGAACCGAGCCCGCTGAAAGCAGCGTCAAGGCGACGACGCCAAACGAAAAGACTGAAAGCCTCATTTCTCACTCCCGCCGAAAGCGCGACAATAGGGGAAACCGCCGCATTCACGCATCGCGACGGCAACTTCAATCCCGCCAGCCTCGCTCCCGGGCGGCGACCGGCTTGGGCTCGCTCGTCGCTTCGCAGCGCACTGCCCAGCGCGTCAATCATCCGGTGGCAAGGCCTGCGGGGCCGTTACTATCGATCGACTTCGCCCAGTCCGAAAAACCAGCAATTGCGGACAGCCGCTACATCCGGAAAAGTCAACCCGAGCAACGACCGCCGCGCCATTGCCCTGGTTTGACCATCTTCTCGGTCGGACGCCTTACCAAAGCGTATAGCCGCCGTCGATGACCAGCGCAGCGCCCGTCATATAGCGAGAAGCGTCGCTGGCGAGATAAACGGCCAGCGGACCTAGATCTTCAGGCTGGCCGAAGTCGCCTGCGGGGATCAGGTTTCTGAAGGTCTCAACAACCTCCGGTCGCTCTTGAGACCAACGCACGTTGGGCGCCGTCATAAAACCGCCCGGGCAGATGGCGTTCACCGTAACGCCTTGAGGGGCCCAATCGGCGGCGGTCGCGCGCGTGAACTGGATGACGGCGGCCTTCGACGTCTCGTAACTGCGTCCGCCGATGCCGCGGTTGGCGACCAACCCGGAGATAGAGGCAATGTTGATCACGCGTCCTTGGCGTCGTTGGAGCATCGCGCCGCCGATGAGTTTGGTGCACAGAAAGGTGCTGGTCAGATTCAGGTCAATGATTTTCTGCCATTCATCGAGCGGCAAATCGACGGTTGGCGTGCTGATGCGACGGCCGCCGACGTTGTTGATCAGAATGTCGATCGGGCCGTGCTCCTTGAGCGCCTTGAGACACGCCGCTTCGCATTCCGCCGGTTTGCCGACGTCGGCCTGGATGGTAACGGCCTGCCGGCCGAAAGCGCGCACCTCGGCGGCCGTACTTTCGAGCGCTTCTGCATCGCGTCCGACCAGCACGCAGTCGGCGCCGGCATCGGCGATGGCCAGCGCCATTTCTCGGCCCAAGCCGCGAGTGCCGCCGGTGATGAACAGGCGTTTTCCATCCAGGCGAAATCGATCCAGAATGCTCATGTCCGAGGCTCCCAAAAGGAAAACGCGAATTGTAGCCCGCCTTGAGCCGCCGTGAAACTTTTTTGAACGGCGTGGCGAAAGCCTGACGGCGTTTGACCGCCCCGCCAACGCAGGCATGCCCGCGAATTCGACAGTGGCATTTGGGCCTTGTCAGGTCCGCCGCGTGCATCGGCGGGCGACTCGTTCCGCACGGCGGGCTTTAAACCGACTTGTAGGCGATGACGGGATTTTGCAGCACGCCCAAGCCCTCGATTTCGACTTCGGCCACATCGCCCGGCTGCAGAAAAACGGGCGGTTTCCTGGCAAATCCAACTCCCGGAGGCGTGCCCGTGAAGATCAAGTCTCCCGGCTTCAATGTGCAAACCTGAGATACGTAGGCAATCACGGCTGCTACGGAAAAGATGAATTCCTTGGTATTTGAATCCTGCAGCGGCTGTCCGTTGAGGCGGAATTGAATCCGCAGCTTGCCGGGGTCGGCGATTTCATCTCGAGTCGTCAGTCGCGGGCCGCAAGGAGCGAACGTATCGAACGTCTTGCCGAGCAGCCACTGTTTTCCAGGCTTGTGCAGTTGCCAATCTCGCGCGGAAACGTCGTGTCCAGGGCAGTAGCCGGCCACATGCTGCAAGGCGTCGCTCTCGGCGATGTGCCGCCCGCCGCGGCCGATCACCACGACCAACTCGGCTTCGTAGTCGACTTCTTTGCTTTCCTGCGGCAGCACGATCGGTTCGCCATGCGCGACGAGCGCCGAGGGAAACTTGTTGAACAGGACGGGCTCTTCGGGCGGCGCCACGCCGCTTTCCCTGGCGTGGTCGGCGTAGTTCAAACCCACGCAGACGATTTTCTCGGGATCCGGAACGGGAGGCGCGAGGCGCACGGAATTGGCGGCAAGAACCTCGCCGCGCTCGAGTGCGGCGGCTGCCTGCTGGAAGGCGGCGGGCCCCATGCCCAGCAGTTGCTTCATCGAACTCGGCAACTTCGGATCGGCCGCATTGAGATCGACATAGCCTCCGTCGCGGACTGCCGCCACGCGCGGTCCCGTCGGGCTGTAATAGGAAACCAGTTGCATGCTTCGTGCTCCTGCCGGTCCGGCCGGCGACTGGCTGCGGAAATTGTTTTCGCCGATCATCGCCGCACGAAACCGGGTTGGCAAGAGGCGGCCGGCCGAGCCGCGGAGGCGGTCTGGTTCTAACGCTTGTAATGGCCGGCCTCCGCCCGCTCGTCAGGACGCCATGCGGACTGACGGGTATGCCGCCAAAACGCGAAAGTCGGCATTTGCCCCCCTGATTGTCGTGAGCTAGCTTTCTGTAGCGGTTTCTCCAAAGTTTGGGCGCTGATGGCGCGGTCCATGACGCGCGGGCTGCCCGCTTCTCTACGGCACCAGGTAATATGGCAAACGATCTGCGTCCCGAGTCGCCGACGAAGGACGCAGCACCGTCCGTGGGCGCAATCGCCGCCACGGAAACGCAGTTAAGTCGCTTGAACTCTCTATTCGAACAACTCGACAAGGAAGTGGCCGAGAGTACGCCGGCGCTCGCTCCGGTCGTCGATCGCGAAGCCGAGAACCAACTGATCGAAGTCCGGTTGGGAATGGCGAGCAGCCTGTATCGCGCCTTGCGGTGGAAACACGAGCCGACGGCCCATCACTGTCTGCGCGTCACGTTAAGCTGCTCTTCGTGGGCGGACCGCATGGGAATTTCCGCAGCGGATCGCGACAATCTGGAAGTTGCGGCCTTGCTGCACGACATCGGCAAGATCGGCGTTCCCGACCAAATCCTCGCCAAGCCCGGACCACTGACGCCCCAGGAGGCGGCGGTGATGGATTGTCACTGGCTGATGGGCGAGGAGATCCTGCGTTGCTCTTGCAGTTCGGCCGGCGTGCTGGCGATCATTGCCTCGGCTTCCGCCTGGTATGACGGAACGCGTTCGCGGAACGACCTCTGCGGCGAAGCCCTGCCCCTGGGGGCGCGCATGTTGGCCATTGCAGACGCGTTCGACGCGATGATCTCCGATCACGTGTATCGTCGTGCATTCTCGCATGAGCGCGCCTTCAACGAACTTTACCGCTGCGCCGGCGCGCAGTTTGATCCGCGCCTGGTCGAGTCGTTCGCCGAATTGCACGAGTGCGACCAGCTCAAGCTGCGCGAAGCCGTGGCGCGTCGCTGGCTGCTGGCTCTCGAAAGCAGCGAGGAAGACGGTCCCTGGCAGCTCCACGACGCTCCTACCGCATCCGTCGGCCTTTCCTTGCAAAGCATGTTCCAGCAGAAGCTGCTGGCCAACATGTTCGACGCGGTGGTATTCGTCGATAACGGACTGCGCATCCTGCACTGGAATCGCGGCGCCGAGCGCTTGACGGGCGTTTCCGAAGCCGGAGTCTACCAGCGCAGTTGGGCGCCGAGCTTGATCGGCCTGGCCGACGAGCAAGGCGAACCGATCCGCGACGAGGACTGCCCCGTGACTTACGCCATCCGGACCGGCGTGCAGTGGCTGCGGCGACTCTACATCCGCGGCCGCAACGGGCGCGTCGTCGCCGTTGACGCCCACGCCATCCCGGTAACCGCGGCCGACGGCGTCTCGCGAGGATTAGCGCTGGTGCTGCACGACGCATCGCCGGAAACTTCGCTCGAGGCGCGCTGCGAAAACCTCAAAGAGAAGGCGGCTCGCGATCCGCTCACCCAGTTGGCCAATCGGGCCGAGTTCGACCGGACGCACGCCAGGCTCGTGACGACGCATCTGGAAAGCGGCGCGCCGTACAGTCTGGTGATCACCGATATCGACCGCTTCAAGTTGATCAATGACACGTACGGGCACCAGGCCGGCGACGAGGTGATCCAGTCGCTGGCCGGGCTGTTGAAGAGCGGCTGCGGGCCCGGCGACCTGGCGGCGCGCTACGGCGGCGAGGAGTTCGTGCTGCTGTGCGTCGACTGCGACAATGGCAAGGCCTTGCGGCGCGCGGAGCAACTGCGAGCCATGCTGGCCGAATTGCCGCAGCCTTCCTTGAACGGCAAGGCGGCCACGGCGAGTTTCGGCGTCACCGAACTGCAACCGGGCGACACGCCCGAAACGATGCTGCGGCGAGCCGACCGTGCCCTGTTGATGGCCAAGGAGAACGGACGCAACCGGGTCGTGCAGTTGGGCAGCGGCAGCGAAGGCGGCGACTCGTCGGCGGAAAAGCGCCAAAAGACGCCCCGCACGTCGAGCAACGTCTTACTCGAACGAGAATTGGTCAGCGAGGCGCCCCTGGCGGTGTGCGTCGAAAAACTGCGAGGATTCATCGCCGATCATCATGCCGAAGTCCTCTCCGCGGACGGCGACGAAATTCAAATTGCCGTTTCCGAGGGCGGAGGCTCGCTGCTGCGCCGCGTAGCCGATCGCCCGGTACGGCTGGTGATGGAACTCAAGTTCGAGGAAATCCGCCGAGAGAAAAGCGCCGATAGTCATGGCGCCAGACGGCTGGGCGCGGCGCAAACGAGAATTCGCCTGACGATCGTTCCTCAGAAAAAACGAGACCGCCGAAAGGACCGCGCCGCAGAGCGAGCGCGCCAATTGTTGATCAGCTTCCGTTCGTATCTGATGGCGACCGAATGCGAAGAACCGGCCGAGGCCAGCGTGATGCGGCGAGCTCGCGGCCTGTTCAGCCACTGGTTTGGCAAGGGCTAGTCGAAATCCCCCACGAGTCCTGGTTGGAAGGCGACCAGCGCGGCCGCCCGCCGTCCAGCGCGCACCTCAAGCGCTGCGGACCTGGCCCCGCGCCGGCTGTCGGCGCCGCCCGCTTGACTCGCCCGCCTGATCGCTGCAACACGCGTGCCCGACGATTCGTCGCTCAGCGCGGCGCCGTTTATGCATTTACCTTTGTGCAAACGGCGCCATCTGTGGTATTGATGACGCGCACGCCTGATGTGACCGCCGGCTAAACTGGCTGCGGACGAGCCTCGGAGAAGCCTCACGGAAAGGACGATTGAAGCATGCAGACGGAACCTCCCAAACGGCGCTTGTTCATCGGCGCGGAAGTGCAACCCGGCGGCGGCGTGCATTTCCGCGTTTGGGCGCCGCGGCGGTCGAAGGTCGAGGTCGTTATCGAACTGGCGGCCGGAGAGTCGGGCGAACGAGGCGAGATTTCCGAGCCCTTGCATGCCGAGCCCGACGGTTTCTTTTCCGCCCTGGTCCGCCGCGCCGCGGCGGGCGACCTGTATCGCTTGCGGCTCGACGGCGACGCGACGCTCTATCCCGATCCGGCGTCTCGCTTTCAACCGCTCGGCAGCGCCGGTCCGTCGCAGATCGTCGATCCATCGGCCTATGCCTGGCGCGACGCCGAATGGCGCGGAGTGGAACTGCCCAACCAGGTGATTTACGAGTTGCACGTCGGGACCTTCACGCCCGAAGGCACGTGGGCCGCCGCCGCGCGGGAGTTGGAGGAACTGGCTGATTTCGGCGTGACCGTGATCGAGGTGATGCCCGTCGCAGAGTTTCCCGGCCGCTTCGGCTGGGGTTATGACGGCGTGGACCTCTACGCACCGACTCGGCTGTACGGAAGCCCGGACGAATTCCGCGCCTTCGTCGACCGGGCCCACGAACTGGGTCTGGGCGTCATTTTGGATGTGGTCTACAACCACTTCGGACCGGCGGACAACTATTTGGGACAGTTCAGCGAAGACTTTACGTCGCGGCGCCATGGAACCGAGTGGGGAGACGCCGTCAATTTCGACGGCCCCAATTCGACGATGGTCCGCGAGTTTTTTGCGGCCAACGCCGGCTATTGGCTGGACGAATATCATCTGGACGGTTTGCGGCTCGACGCGGTGCACGCCATTGTTGACGATTCAGCCGATCATATCCTGGCCGCGCTCACTCGCCGCGCGCGAGAAAAGGCAGCCGGACGCAGCGTGCTGATCACCGCGGAAAACGAACACCAGGAAGGCGTCGTCGTGCGCGAGGTCGAACGGGGCGGATACGGCCTGGACGCAGCATGGAACGATGATTTTCATCACGCGGCGCGCGTCGCCATGACCGGGCGCAACGACTACTACTACGGCGATTACCAAGGGACGCCGCAAGAACTGATCTCGGCCGTTAAACGCGGGTTTCTCTACCAGGGGCAGTGGAATCGCCGCACGGGCAAGCGCCGCGGAACGCCCGCCTGGGACTTGCCGGGGCGCCGCTTCGTCACGTTCCTGGAGAATCACGATCAGGTGGCGCATTCCGGCCGCGGCCAGCGGCCTCAGTATCTGACGTCGCCCGGACGTTACCGGGCGATGACGACCCTCTGGCTGCTGGCGCCCGGCACGCCGCTGTTCTTTCAAGGACAAGAGTTTTGGTCCTCGGCGCCGTTCTTGTTCTTTGCCGATCACCATCCCGAACTGGCGGAACTGGTGCGCAAGGGGCGCAATGAATTTCTGCGAGAGTTCCATAGCCTGTCGGGCAGCGACTGCGAGGCTTATCTGGCCGACCCGGGCGCCCTGGAGACGTTTCAACGCTGCAAGCTCGACTTCGGCGAGCGGCAACGGCATGCCGAGATCTATCGGATGCATCGCGAACTGCTGCGCTTGCGACGCGATGATCCCGTGTTCG
>DASZUP010000235.1:0-6545 GCA_035547635.1 Pirellulales bacterium | reverse complement strand
CTGGCTCAAGCCGAAGAAACGCACGGGGAAGCGGCGTTCTGGCTCGAGGACGCTCGGCGCCTGGTGCGGCGATTGCCGATGGATGATCCGTCAGGCGCGAACGTCTGTGGCGCAACGCGTCAGATTTCGCGGCAATTGGCGCCGGAGGAGACGACGGACCTGCTGGAGCGCGCGCACGCTGCGTATCGCACCGAGATGAACGACGTCTTGCTGGCGGCGCTCACGCTGGCGCTGGCCGACTGCACGGACGATTGGCGCTGGCTCGTCGATCTGGAAGGCCACGGTCGCGTGCCGCTGTTTGACGACGTCGATTTGTCGCGTACGGTCGGCTGGTTTACCAACTGTTTTCCGGTCTTGCTCGAGGCGCCGGAAAGCCGCCAGCCCGGCGAGGCGCTGCGGCGAGTCAAGGACGAGCTGCGGCGTACGCCACGTTGGGGACTCAGTTACGGCCTGCTGCGTTATCTCAACCAAGGCGAGCTTTCCGCCGAGATCGCTTCAGCGCCGGCGGCCGACATCAGCTTCAACTACCTGGGCCGTTTCGATGGCTTGCTGTCGCCCGACGGGCCGTTCGCCGCGGCGAACGAAGATGGCGGCGCCGCGCACAGCCCGCTTAACGCCCGACGGCACTTGCTGGAGGTCAACGCCGCGGTTCGCGGCGGGCGTTTCTGCGTCGACTGGACCTATTGCGAGCAAGTCCATCATTACGCGACGGTCGAGCGGCTGGCCGAGGCCTACCTGCGGCGGTTGCGCGAATTAATCTCGCACTGCACGAGCGATGATGCGGGCGGCCACGCCGCCAGCGACTTTCCGCTGGCCGGAATCAATAATCAGGGGATGGAACAACTCGCCAGGCTGCTGGACGAACTCGATCAAGACGAGTGACACGATGTCACAAGCCAAGCTGAAGAACGTCGAAGATATCTACGCCTTGACCGGCATGCAGCAATTGATGCTGGTCCACGCATTGCACGCTTCGAATTCGGAGATCCTGCAAGAGCAGTTGGTTTGCTCCGTGGAAGGCCAGCTCGACGCGGAAACGCTCAAACGCGCCTGGAAAAGCGTCGTCTCGCGGCATCCGGCGCTGCGGACTTGCTTCCTTTGGGAAGGGCTTCAAAAGCCCCTGCAGGTGGTGCGTCAGCAGGTCGAGGTTCCCTGGGAGGAACTTGACTGGCGCGGAATGGCCGGCGACGAACAATTGCGCCGCATCGACGGTTGGCTCGAAGCGGATCGCAAGGCGCCGCTGGAGCTGACGCGGGCGCCGTTGATGCGGATGTGCCTGATCCGGCTGGACAATGATCGCTGGCGTTTCTTCTGGCGGGCGCATCATCTGCGGTTTGACGGCTGGAGCCTGGCCTTCGTGCTCGGCGAAGTGCTGGCGCAATATCTGGCGCTTGATCGAGCACAGAAGCTTCAGTTGCCGCCTGCGCCGCCATTCCGCGATTATCTCCGTTGGTTGGAACGGCAGGATGCGGCCCAGGCCGCGGCGTTCTGGCGACGGCAGCTTGGCGACTTCGTCCAACCTACCCCGTTAACCTTCTCCGCGCCGCGCTGCGAATCGCCGGCAGAAGACGCCGCCAGTCCCAAGCCTGAGGTTTACGGCGACGAGCGGTTGCGGCTGTCGGCCGCGGCCACGGCGGCGCTGAACTCGTGGGCGCGACGGCGGCAACTGACGCCGGCCGTACTGGTCCAGGCCGCATGGGCGCTGCTGCTGGCGCGCTCCAGCCGCCACAACGACATCGTGCTGGGCGCCACCGTTTCCGGACGACCGGCAGATTTGGCCGGCGTCGAGGCGATGGTCGGTCCGTTCATCAACAATGTGCCGCTGCGCGTCCGCATCGACCCCGACCAGGCGCTTTCCGCCTGGCTGCAGACGCTCCAGAAGCAGATGGCCGACCTGGCGCCGTATCAGCATACGCCGCTCGTCGAAGTCGAGGCGCAGAGCGGCATTCCTCCCGGCCGCCGCTTGTTCGAGAGCCTGGTGGTGTTCGAAAACTATCCGATCGCCGAGAACTGCCGGAAGCTGGACGCCCCGTTTGAGATCCATGATTTGCAGGCGACGATCAAGACGATTTATCCGTTGACGCTGGCGGCGACGCCGGGCGACGAGCTGCTGCTGGAGATCCGTTATCTCCGCCAGCGGTTTGCTGCCGCGGCCATGCGGCGATTGTTATCGGAACTGCAGACCTTGTTGGCCGCCTTCCCCGAGGGAGCCGAGCGGACGGTCGGCGAGTTCGGCAATCTGGAGGGCCTGATTGACGTGGCAGCCGACGGCGCGCAGGGGGCCGGGGACCGCGTTCGGCCGCTCGGCTCGCGAGAGTTCGTGAGTCCTCGCAATGAATTGGAAGCTCGACTGGCAGCGATCTGGTCGGAGTTGCTCGGCTTCGATGGCGTAGGCGTACACGACAATTTCTTTGAGCTGGGGGGCGACTCCATGCTGGCGGTGCGGTTGATGGCCGAGGTGGAGCGCGCCTGCGGCCGCAAGCTGCCCCTGGCCTGGTTGTTCCAGGATGCCACCATCGAGCACCTGGCGCAAGTCCTGAGCGGCGCCGAGCAAGGCGACGGGACTTCAAGCCTCGTGCCGATTCGGGCCCATGCGCGGGGTATGAAACAACCGCTGTTCTGCGTGCACCCGGCCGGCGGAACCGTGTTTTGCTACCGAGAGCTGGCGCGGCATCTCGATGCGCAGCGCCCGATCTATGGCTTGCAGGCGCGCGGCATTGACGGTTGCCAACCGCCCCACACGCGGATCGAAGATATGGCCGCCGACTATATCGCGGCGATGCGCAGCGTTCAGCCAGCGGGCCCCTACCTGCTGGCCGGCTGGTCGCTGGGGGGCATTCTGGCGTTTGAAATGGCGCGGCAATTGGCCGCAGCGGGCCAGCAGACGGCGCTGTTGGCCGTGATCGACGCCGGCATGGTTTCCCCCGACGAATCGTTTGACGAGGACGATTTCCTGCCGGTCCTGCTGGAAATGTTTCCAGACGAGTACCGGCCTTCGCGCGAAGAGTTGCAAGGCTTGCGGCCGGCGGAGCAACTCGACTTTTTCCGCCGCCGCGCCCAGCGGGCCGGCGTGGTCTTGGGCGGCGACAGCCCGGTCCAGGACCAGCACGTGTTTCAAGCGTTTCAAGCCAATCTGAACGCGCTGCTGGAATACCGTCCGCGCCCTTATCCCGGCCGGCTCACGCTGTTTCGCGCTGCCGACGGCGTCACCGCCTTGCACCGGGCGCCGCAATTAGGCTGGCGACCGTGGGCGGGGGGCGGCATCGACGAGCACGTGATCTCGGGCGAGCACGTGCACCTGTTCCGAGAGCCTCACATTCAAGCCGTCGCCGAGCTGTTGGACGCCTGCCTGCGGCAAGTCGAGCACGACTGATCGCTACTCGTCGCTTTCGCCAAGCACCAGGGGAACTTTGACTTCGCGGCCGTCGCGAATCACGCTCAGCGTGACTTCGTCGCCCGGCCGTTTGGCTTCGATGATCGTCAGAAACTCATCGACGGTGCTGACTTTCTTGCCGTCAACGCCGACGATCATGTCGGCGGCCGTCGGATCGATCGAAAGGAACTCGCGGATAACGCGACCTTGCTGGTGGCGCTCGCGCACCATCTTCGGCCCCTTGAGCCCTGCACGTTCCGCGGGGCCGCCGGGAATCAACGTTCGGATCAGCAGTCCTTGGTCGGTCTTGTAGACGGCTTCGATGCCGGTCTGCGGCCGGATCACGTGCCCCTTTTCAATCAACTGCGGTACGATGCGCGCGATGGTGCCTACCGGAATGGCGAAGCCAACCCCCGTGTTTTCGCCGGACCGGCTGGCGATTGCAGTATTCATGCCGATCAGCCGGCTGTGAGTGTCTAACAGCGGTCCGCCCGAGTTGCCCGGATTGATGGCCGCGTCGATCTGAATGATCGACTTCAGCACCCGGCCGTTGTGACTGGGAAGCGCGCGATTGAGGCTGGAGATGATTCCGGTGGTCAGCGTGCGTTCCAGGCCAAACGGATTGCCGATGGCGAACACCTGTTGTCCGACGCGCAACCGGCTGGAATCGCCCAGCGCAAGAGGGTGCAGCAGTTCCGCCGGCGCGTCGATCCGGATGACCGCCACGTCGTTGGCCGGATCCTGGCCGATGAGCTTCGCTCGATACGTGGATGCGTCGAACAACGTAACGTCAATTTCCCTGGCGCCTTCGATCACGTGGTAATTGGTCAGGATGTGGCCCGCCTTGTCGATCACCGAGCCCGAGCCTTCGCCCTCGGTGGGCACTTCCAGGAAAAAGAAGTTTCCTTCGCGCACGCCGCGAGTATTGATGTTCACCACGGCGCGGTTGGCGCTTTCATACACGGAAATATTGACTCGTTCCGCCTCCGTGAAGTCTTCGGGCGCAGGGCGCGGTTGCACGGCGCGGCCGAAAGTCGGACGGGGTTCCTGCGCCACGGCCTGCGGACGAACGGCGTCTTGAGTAACGACAAGCGCGCAAGCGGCGCCCAAGGCAGCGCTTCCCAAGCACAAGGTCAATTGTCTTCTCATAGCGGTTCCTCGCATTTCAGCGGAATCAGGCGGTTGCAGCGCAGATTTTTACTAATCGCTCAGATTAATCCAGACCGGAATAGGCGGGGCCTGTCGGTCAGATTTTCTAATCGGCTCTATCTTGCCAGTCGCCAGCCAATTGCCTAATGCCCCTAGCTTTTCTGCTCCGATATGTCTTAACGAGCAGTCGGGCCTGCTTAGTTCTTGCGACATTTGGGAGCGGATCGATCGGCGTTGCATTCCCGCGCCGCGCCATGCTGTGACTCGCCCCTGAGCTATGCGGGGACGACGCCTGCCTGGTCCGGGAAGACGCCGACGCACCGAACTACTGGCGCGAACTTCGCTTGCATACCCCGTGCCGCTGGCGAACTCACCCGGTTGTTGATTGCGCGTTTGGAGACTTCGTCAATGAAACGTCAACGGAGGGCGTTGGGTATGGTATTGGTCTGGCTCGCCATCACGTTAGTCGCTATCGGTCCGCCCGTGGTTCAGCCTGTCGGGCGAGCCTCTCGGTCCGCAAAGGCTCCGACCGCTGATTCTACTGGCGTTGCGACAGGCAGCCTGGCCCCGTTGGCCGCCGACGTCCGTCATAGCGTTGGCGCAAAGGTCGTGAAGTGGCTGAACGCTGAGAACGACGGGCTGACCAAACTGCGAGTGGCAAGCGGCGTCAAGGTAGTGACGGGCAGCCTGGCCTGGCTGGCGGCCGACGCACGCCACAGCGTCGGCTCGAATCTGGCAAAGTGGCTGAACGTGCAGTGCGACGGCTTGAGCGCGCGGACCGACGAGAGGCGGATCGCAGTAGCGACGGGCAGCCTGGCCGGGTTGGCGGCCGACGCCCGGCACAGCACGGGCGCCAAAACGGTATTGCGTCTCAATGCCGAAAATGACGGGTTGAGCCA
Organism: Pirellulales bacterium; assembly: GCA_035547635.1. GTDB lineage: Bacteria > Planctomycetota > Planctomycetia > Pirellulales > JAICIG01 > JAICIG01. The sequence continues at coordinate 1,124 of DASZUP010000235.1, read as the reverse complement.
GGCGGGCGACGCACGGGCCGCAATTGCACCGCCCCCGGCCCGGAGAGATCGCCGGGCGAATATCGAGCGGCCGACTTGGATCGGATTCGCCGTGTTCGCCTATCGGCAGGCGCGAGGCGCCATGCACAACGGCGAGTTGCGAGGAAGAAGCGGCCAGGCACGGGCTGCCGTTGCGAATTCCCACAAGCTGGCGGCCTCGGGTTGGAGCGGTTGCGCGGCTTATAGCTTGGGAGCGGATCCGTGGGGTCGGAGCGTCTGCCTGGCCGGACCAGACGAAGGCCTGAGCGACCGCCCGTGGGTCGCGCAAATCACGGCCTCGCTCTTGGGGTTGCCGGCTGAGGTAGCGCCGAACTTGACACGCGTGGGAAGCCGCATCGCCGACACGGCAGCCTTGCTCTGGGCCGGAACTCCGCCCCGGCCGGCGCTGGTCAAACCCGTCGGCGTTTTCGGCCAGCATAGGCGTTGGGCGCGTTTTCATGCCAACGGTACGTCCGGGCTCTAACTTGCTCTTAGAGAAAGGCTTATTGATTTCGTCATGGGGCGGATTTCGCCCCCGCCGACAATGAGGCGAGTCTGTTCCGAACTGACGGCCTGGGAGACTCAAGCGGCCGACGTCTGTTAAGCCAGGGAAAATCGGTCGCATGGGGTAGATTTTTCTTGGCATAACGCCTGTTTTCCGAATAGACTACAGCATGTTCGCGTCTCAGATTATCTCAGGGCGCTCGCTGTGTTCAGTTCGGCCAGCGGTACGGAACACGTTTGGCCAAAGCGCTGACGCTTTTCATTGTCGGAGTCCTCAAACATGTCCAAGACCTTTCGGTCTCACTTCGTTTCAGCGTTCGTGCTGACTGTGGCGTGGTCCGGATGGACCGCTCCTGGGACGGCCGCCGAAATTGCCGCCGCATCCGAGGCAAATGCGGTGCAGATGGAAACTTTCGCCAAGCCGGGAGACGACGCCTACTTTGCGTTAAAGCTTGTTCCATCGGCTGCCCAGCCCGCGACGAAGCCGCACGACGTGGTCGTGCTGTTTGACACATCCGCCAGCCAGACGGGCGAGTATCGCGATAAGGCGTTGAAAGCCTTGGACGCTTTGCTCAGCGGTCTGACTCCGAAAGATCGAGTCG
>DASZUP010000234.1:0-1762 GCA_035547635.1 Pirellulales bacterium | reverse complement strand
AACGCTTCTTCGGCAACGCGCGAGCGCAACTCGCCGGCAGTCCAGCGCAGGTAGTGTGCCAGCGCCTCTGCTTTGCGGATGTGGCCGGACAGGTTGCGATAACGAACAGCCTGACGGGCCTGGCGCTTCAGGCTGGCAAGCTGGCCTTCGACTTCGCGGATGATGTCTTCCAGGCGGCCGAGATTGGTTTCGGCGGCTTTGAGGCGCAGCTCGGCTTCGTGGCGGCGCTGATGCAGGCCAGAGATGCCGGCGGCTTCTTCGAGGATCGCGCGGCGGGCGAGGGGCTTCTGGCTGACCAGCATGCCGATCTGGCCTTGGCGCACGAACGCCGTCGACGTCGATCCCGAGGAGGCATCGGCAAAGAACAGCTGCACGTCGCGCTGACGCACGTCGCGGCCGTTGATGCGGTAGACCGACCCCGCTTCGCGCTCGATGCGGCGAGAGATCTCGATCTGGTCGTATTCGTTGTATGGCGCGTTGGCGGAGCGGTCCGAGTTATCCACAAATATCGTGACTTCGGCGACGTTCCGCGCAGGACGCCCCGCGCTGCCGGCGAAGATCACGTCGTCCATTTCCGATCCGCGCACGGACGTCGGACGCGTCTCACCCATCACCCAGCGCAGCGCGTCGAACAGGTTCGACTTGCCGCAACCGTTCGGCCCGACAACCGCCGTCAGGCCCGGTTCGATATAGAGCTCCGTCGGCTCGACGAAGGACTTGAAACCAGAGAGTCTAAGCCGGGTGAACTTCAATGAACACGCGCCGCCTTGCGCTGAAAACGAGAGCTATTTCTTGGCGAGGAGAGCGTCCAGGGCCTTCTGCATGTCGGGCCAGCTGGCAACATCGGTCCGCGGATAGCCGTTGATGACGAAGGTTGGCGTCGCGGAAATGTTGTATTTGGCCTGCGCATCCTGAGCGACCTTGTTAACGCGGTCCTGTACCGCCTTGTCCTGAATACATTTGTCGACCTGCTCGGGAGTCATTCCGGCGATTCGGCCCATCTTTACAAGACCGCCATGAATGTCGGTGACCTGATATTCCCAGTCCCATTGCGGCTGGTTGCGGAAGAGCAGGTCGATGAACTGGAAGTACTGGTCCTTGGGAAGGCATTCCGCCATCGCCTCGGCCGCGCCGTCCGAGGGGTGCAGCGGGAAAACGCGGAAGACATAATAGATCTTGCCGGTGTCGATGTACTGCGCCTTCAGCTGCGGGAAGACCGTCTCGTTGAAGTGCGCGCAGTGCGGGCAGGTCGGCGCGGCATACTCGATGACCGTCACCTTGGCCTTTGGCGAGCCGAGCGTGTGGTCATCTGCCGTCACGGTGTAGCCTGCGCCGCCGGACGCACCGGCGTCCGCCGGAATGGCATCGGACGAGGAACTGGATGGAAAGAACAGATAATACCCGGCAGCCGCCAGAAGGACGATCACGACGGCGACCACGGCAATAATCGTTTGATTCCGCGACACAGGACTCTCCCAAGGAATTGGACGCCTGCTTGTGGCAGAGCCGCCGGATTCCTTCAATGCCGGTCCCGTTAAGGATCGCTGCGGCGGGTTCGCGCGAGTTTTAAGAGAGCGCCGTGAAGCCCTTCTGGTCCTTGGTATTTTTGTACCGGGTCGGAGGGCGGCACCATGCCGGCAACGCGCTTTCCAGGGGCTGGCCGGGTTCGCGGTGTCAGCGTTCCCTGCACGAACCGGAGACGGGCGACGGCCTGGTGGCCCAGATAGGTATTGATCCGGTCGCAAAGCGCGCGGCTGTCGTG
>DASZUP010000233.1:0-8507 GCA_035547635.1 Pirellulales bacterium | reverse complement strand
CGGAATCTGTGAGGATTCCGGGGAGCGGCGCTCGCGGCGAGCTGCCTTGGCGCGCCAGTTGCGCACAATTCTCGCGCCGCTGTACTCGCATTTCCGGCGTTCCGCGCTGCCGATCAACCTGCCTGGCGATGCTCGCCGGGGGCATGGGGAGCGCGTGCGCCCAGTTTCCAGTGAGGGGCGGGAATCGGAGAGATCATGGGCAGCACTTGAGGACCGACCGGCCCGTCGGCGGCGCCGTCCCAGGCATGCGTCTCGATCTGCGACAGGATGCGTTCCGCGACCGCGATGGCGTCGCGGCCGTGTTCGCCCGTCACGCGCGGCGCGCGACCGGTGCGGATGGCGCCGGCAAAGTCGTTCAGCTCCGCGGTGATGGCGTCGCACGGTTCAGCCTGGATCTGCTCGATCGGCAAGTGCTCCGCCATGAAGCGATCTTTGAGTCGCGTTTTCTCCTCGATCGGCAATTGGTCCGCGTCGAATTCTCGCCGCAGCAGCATTTCGCTCGGACGCACGAGAGACGTCGTCCTGGCGGCGAAGTCGATGCCGGCAAAACCGCGTCGCGTCCAGATCTGCATGTTCCGTGCCGCGCTATGGCTGGCGCGCGATGCGCTGAGCGAGGCGACGCAGCCGCTTTCAAAGTACAGCCGGGCGTTCGCCACGTCTTCATGTCGGCCGAACAGCGATACGCCCATGGCCTCGACGCGCCGCACCGGCGACTGCACGAGCGAGAGCGTTAAATCGATGTCGTGGATCATCAAATCGAGCACGACGCCGATGTCCGTGGAGCGGAAAGTGAAGCCTCCGCGTCGGACGGCTTCGACATATTTGGGATCGCGCACGTGCGGCAGAGCGGCGGCCAGGGCCGGATTGAAGCGTTCGACGTGGCCGACCTGCAGCAGCGCAGCGTGACGCCGGGCCGCTGCGACCAGTTCTTCGGCTTCAGCTCGCGTGGACGCCAGGGGCTTTTCCACGAGCAGATGGATGCCGTGCGACAGCAGCTCGCGGGCGATGGCGTGATGATGCCTGGTCGGCGCCGCGACGACGGCGGCGTCGATGCGGCCGACGAGCTGCCGAAAGTCCGCGACCGCCTCCGTTTGATAGGTTCGGGCGACTTCGCACCGGCTGGCCTCGACCGGGTCGGCGACGGCCACCAGCTCAAAGTCTTCCAGTCCGGAGAGAATGCGAGCGTGGATTCGGCCCAGGTGCCCGGCGCCGACGACGGCCGTCTTGAGCGGTTTCACGCGGCTCTCCTGCGTTCTCGGGCGCGGCCGTGCTGCCCCTCCTGCTGAGTTTGTACAAAGCTCAGCAGCTCGTTCACTTGGGGAACAAGCTGGTCGTTGCCGCGGAGGATTTCACGGGCGTGGTCCAGGCCCACCTTTGCGCGGTACAGCAGGCGATGGGCTTCGGCCAGGCAATTGATTGCTTCGGAAGAGAAGTTCTTGCGCTTCAGCGCCACGACGTTGATGCAGCGCGGACGGGTCGGATGACCGTCGACCAGCATGAACGGAGGCACGTCGTGCAGCACGCGGCTCAAGCCGGCGACAAAGCTGTAGCTGCCGACCGTCGCGTAATGATGGACGGCCACGCCGCCGGAGAGAGAAGCGTGATCGTGGACGTGTACGTGTCCGCCGAGCAGGGCCCCATTGGCGATCACGATGTGGCTGCCCAGCCGGCAATCGTGGGCCACGTGGGAACAGGCCATCAGGAAGTTGTGGTTTCCGAGCGAGGTGACGCCGTCTTCCTTTTCGGTGGCGCGGTTGATGGTCACGCCTTCGCGGAGCGTGTTATGGTCGCCGATCACCACCTGTGTTTCGCTGCCGCGATAGCTCAGGTCCTGCGGTTCGCCGCCGATCACTACGCCCGGATAAAAGTGATTGTCCTGACCGATGGTGACGTGGCCCATGATCGTCACGCCGTTCTCGAGCCGGGTGCCGCGGCCAATGCGCACGTGCGGACCGATCACGCAAAAAGGACCGATCTCCACATCGTGGTCGATCTCTGCTCGCGAGTCGATGGCGGCGTGTTCACCGATATAGGTTGCCATGTCTGAGCTCCACAAGCTGGTTAATGGCCACAACTGTTAAGGGGATCGTTGCGTAGCTTACAACCCGGTCATGCGAACCTGAACGTCAGAGGGCCTGCGCTCCGCGCCGCCTTACGCGGAGCGCCGATACCCGCCAACCATGTCTCCCTCGGTCAACAGCACCCGAACCATTTCGGCGTTCAGCCGGTGGCCGCTGCGGAAGGCCACAAAGTGTCCGACCAGGTCGCAGCCGGACAGGGCCAGGTCGCCCACCAGGTCGAGCGTCTTGTGCCGTACGCACTCGTCGCGAAACCGCAATTCGTTGTCGATCGGGCCTTCGCTGTCGAAGACCAGCAAGTCCTTGAGCGTCGCGCGCGTTCCCAGGCCCTGAGCCAGCAGCCAGTCGGCCTCGCTCTTGAGCATGAACGTGCGGGCCGGCGCCAGTTCTCTCCGGAATGAGTCGGGCGTGACGGGCAACGTCATCGTCTGCCGGCCGATCGCCGTGGAAGAACCGTAATCAAGATGGAACTTGATCGACAGTCCCGCCGCGGAGCCGGGCCGCGCTTCCACCCAACTCTCGTCGTTGCCCAGCCGCGTCACTTCGCGGACGAACAACGTCGACCGGAGGGCGTTCTGCGAGACGATGCGGGCCTCCAGGATCGCCTCGACGAACGGCAGGCTGGAGCCGTCGCAGCCGGGCATTTCGGCGGAGTTTACGGCAACTTCGCAGTTGTCGACCTGCAGGCCGCCCAGGGCCGCCATGATATGCTCGACCATCTCCACGCTCGCCGCGCCTGACCGCAACGTGGTGCGGCGAGGCGTTTCGACGCGGTTGGCGACGATCGCAGGAATTCTGGCCTTGGGGGATAGATCCTCTCGCACGAAGACGATCCCGGTGTCGGCGGGCGCCGGGCGGAATTCGACGCGAACGTCTTTCCCGCTCCAATACCCGAATCCTTCAACAACCGCGATCCCGGAGAGCGTCCGCTGCTGGCGCGGCACGTGCAACGACGGCCGCGAATCATCCTTGAAACGCTTGAACATAGGTCCTGGTGACTGGAACAAGGTGATGGCTCCCGCGCCTCCGTGCGCGGGGCGTCGACGCCGAGCGCCGCCGTGCCGCTCAGCGACTGGTGCGCGGAAGAACTCCTTGCCGTAAGCCGGGGTTACTCGCGGCCGGCGGGGGCGATTGCCGGGTCGGCGCTCGAGCCGCTCCGGCGGCGGCGTTGCAGGCTTCGAGCACGATCGGCGTAATGTCGATGGCCCGATGGTAGTAAACCACCTGGCGGTTCAGTTCCCGCATCACGCCCTGCAGATCGTCTCCGTCGACCGGATCGCCGTTGAAACGCAGGACCAGGCTGATCCCGTACTTTTCGGCATGGTTCTTCACGTGATCGAGCACCTCGCGATAGATCGACAGGTAGATCTTCGCTTCTTGCTCCATGAAGTTCCGCTTCTGGATATTGACCTGCACCTGCAAGTCCGCCTGACGCTTGGCAAGATCTTCTTCAAGGTCCTTAAATTCCGGCGACGACTTGTTGTAGTCGTCCGCTCGCTCGGCCAGCTTTTCGATGGCCTCTTTGGCGGTCTTCAAGTCGCTTTCGGCGGCTTCGACATCCTTTCGCATGTCTTCGACCAGCGCCTTGAAGCGGATGTGGTTGGCGAAGATGTAGGTCAGGTCGACGATCGCCACTTGAGAACCGCTGGGACGCGGTTGAGCGTGGGCGGTGTTCGCCGCAAACGGAACAGCCGCTAAGACGGCCACGAGCGTGGCCACAGACAGGGAATTCTTCACGTTTAGCGCTCCTTGCTGTCTCGGCGAGGTCGTCCGTGACCGCGTGCATCCCTTCCTTCAGGATTCACGTGCCGACTGTACTGATTGGCGTATGCGGAAGTGGCCAATTGCGAGGCGGTATTGTGCCGAGAAGCCTCAAACGGGTAAAGGCCAGTTCGCCGGCGAAAATAGAGAAGCGGCGAGATTCTATCGGCCGCGTGCGCAGGCGCGCTAACGTGTGATCTTGCAAAGGGAAACGGAGCACGCGTGTAGCGGAAGTCGTGAGACTTCCGTGCGTCGCGCACCGCGCAACGCGGCGCCGCGGCTCGGGGCGCGCACGCAATTCGCCCGGATTCTTCACGGATTCCGCTACGTGGTCGCGATCGCCCCGCGTGCTCCCGTTACTTGCCCAGTACGGCAATGATCCGCAGCGGCGCTCCGGTGCCTTCGGCAATCTTCATGGGCAAAGCGATGACGGCAAACGAATCTGCAGGCAACTCTTCGAGAGACGCCAGATTCTCGAACACCGGAACGTTGTGTTCGAACAGCCGGACGTGGCTTTGGAAATGCGTCGACTGACCGTAATCAATGCTGGCGGTATCGATGCCGACCGCTTTCACGCTCCGGTGGTCGACCAGCCATTGCGCGGCGTCGGGCGAGAGGCCAGGAAAGTGAAGCTTTGCCACGGCCGCCGGGCCGCTCTCCTCGGTCCCCAGGTAACGCTTGCGGTCCGGCCAGCGTTTACTGTAGCCGGTGCGCAGCAGCAGGATCACGTCGACGAGTTGCCTCCGATGGGCGGTTTCCCAGTTCCGCAGGTCTTCAATGCCAATCTCGTAGTCTGGATCGTCGGCGCACTGGTCGCTGACGTCAACGACTGCGCCGGCGCCGATCAACTGTTGGAGCGGAATTTGGTCCACCGTGCGGCGCCCCTGGAAGAAATGGATCGGGGCGTCGAGGTGCGTTCCCCCGTGCTCGGCCGCGGCAAAGCGATTGGCCGCGTAGAAATAGCCTTTCGGCGTTGAGCCCGCCGTCACGTTTTTCAGCAGGAAGCCGGGCTCCGTGGGCCAGTAGATCGTTTGCTCGTCGAACGGGTGCGTCAAGTCCACGGTCCGGCCTTCCGCCAGAGCCTCAGCCAGGTTCGGGGCGTTCGCACGGGCGGTCTGAGCAATGGCGGTCGCCTTGGGCGCGACGACAAGTCCTAACCCTGCAATCGCCGAACTTGCCGCGACGCCAATTACCAGAGTTTGCCATGTGCGCATCAAAGGAGACGCTCCTGTTGGGCCGTCGGTCGAATGTTCCGTTTTCCGTGCCTAAAGCTTAGCACCGAATCGCGGCGACGTCCCGGTGTCGGCGCGGACTTGCCGGCTGCAATCGTCTGGCGGCACTACGGTAGCCGCTCATGTGTTCAATGGTTAGTTTCTGATTATATATCAAGCCAGTTTCTTACGGCGCAGCAACAGGCTGTTGGTAACCACGCTTACGCTGCTCAGCGCCATCGCGGCCGCCGCGGCGACGGGGGGCAACCGCCAGCCGAAGACCGGCTCGAGCAATCCGGCGGCTGAAGGGATCAGCAGCACGTTGTAAACCAACGCCCAGACCAGGTTTTGCTTGATCGTGCTCAATGTGGCGCGCGACAGTCGAATGGCCTGCCCTACGCTGCGCAAATCGGAGCGAACCAGGACGATTTGGGCCGCTTCGATGGCGACGTCGGAACCCGAGCCAATCGCAATCCCCAAGTCTGCAGCGGCCAGCGCCGGCGCGTCGTTGATGCCGTCGCCCACCATGGCCGTTACGCGGCCTTGTTCCTGCAAACGCCTAACCACTTGCTCCTTGTCCGCCGGCAGGACTTCGGCCGTGAACTGGTCGATGCCCGCCTGGGCGGCCACCGCTTCCACGGTGCTGCGATGATCACCGGAGAGCAAATGGACCTCGAGCCCCAGCGATTTCAAATCGTTGACGGCTTCGCGGCTGTGGGGGGCCATTACGTCAGCGACCGCAATCAGGCCGAGGTAGCGATTTCCTCGTGCGACAAGCAGAGGACTGGCCCCTTCGCCTCGCAACCGCTCGATGACCGGCGACTGTTGGTCGGGGGAGATCCCTGCCGCATTGAGCAATTGTTCGTTGCCAACGAAGACCAACTCTGCCTCGCTTGTGGCGCGAACTCCCGCGCCGGCGACCACTTGCAGATCATCAGCCGGGGGAATTCCCAGGCCGCGGCCCTCGGCCTCGGTCACAATACACGCCGCCAGCGGATGCTGACTGAGCCGTTCAGCGGCGGCCGCCGAAGCAAGTAACTCTTCGTCTGTGACGCCAGAGGCCGGGGCGACCTCGGTGACTTGCGGTTTGCCGAGCGTAACGGTGCCGGTCTTGTCGAGCACAACCGTGGTTAGCTGCCCGGCAAGTTCGAGCGCATGGGCTTCTTTGATGAGAATTCCGTGCTCCGCCCCGCGGCCGCTGCCGACCAGCACGGCCGTGGGCGTGGCCAGCCCCAGCGCGCAAGGGCAGGCGACTACCAGCACCGCCACGGCGGCCGACAATCCGGTCGCCCAGCCGTCGACTGCGACAAAGCCCCAAGTCAGCAGTGTGACCAAGGCCACTACCAGCACCACGGGTACGAAATAACTGACCACGCGGTCGGCTAGCCGCTGGATCTGCGCCTTTGACTCCTGCGCGCGGCGGACCAACTCGACCGTCTTCGCCAGCGCCGTCTCGCCGGCCGCCCGCGAGACCTCGATCGTCAAGGCGCCTTGGCCGTTGATCGTACCGGCCAGGGCCTCGTCGCCCGGCGACTTGTCGACCGGGAGCGATTCGCCGGTCAGCCACGACTGATCCACGCTGCTGGTACCCGAAAGTATTTTGCCGTCCAGGGGGATGCGTCCGCCGGGACGGACCAAGACTCGTTGGCCCGGCTGAACTTGTTCGACCGGAACGTCGCGGGGCTGGTCGCCGTCGAGCAGAGTGGCCACGGGGGGACTCAGGTCGAGCAACCGGCGGATGGCGGCCGACGCGCGGCCTTTGGCCAGCGCCTCGAGCAGCTTGCCCAGCGTGATGAAGGTCAGGATCATGCCCGCGTCCAGGAAGAACATGCCGTGACCGTGTGCGGCGCCGCTAAACCATTGCTGCACGCCCGATCCGTAGGCGGCGCCTGTGCCCATGGCCACCAGCGTGTCCATGTTCGTCGAGCCGTGCATCAGCCGGCCGATTGCCCCGGCGAAATAAGGCCAGCCAAGATAAACTTGCAGCAGGGTTGCCACGATCAACTGCAGCCAGCCCTGCACCGTTGGGGATGCAAGATTGCCATACTTGGCCACAGCCAGCACCATCAGCAGCACCACGCCGACGGCCGTGCGGCTGCCCCACAGGACCGCTTCGCGTCGGTTTTTGGCGCCCAGGTCGGCGCCGGTTGCTGCGCCGGCGATGGGGCTGGCCGCATAGCCGCTGGCGCGCACGGCGGCCAGCAGATCGTCCAGCTTTGCGCGGCGCGGATCGAGTTCCACCGACGCCTGCTCGGTTGCTAAATTGACTCGGGCCGAGGCGACTCCCGCCACTCCTTGCAAGGCGCCTTCGACTCGCGATACGCAACTGGCGCAGTGCATGCCTTCGATGTCCAGTAGCAGCCGCTCCGAAGACGGCGTACTGGCGGCGGGCGGCTGGGCCGGCGGCGGAGTTTCCGAGAACTCGAAGGTAGTCGACGGCGTCGCCATCGTCGGCCGCCCGTCGGGCGAACTCGCGCGTTTTGCGGGCGCTCCCAGGCTGACTTGCACGAGCGGCGCGTTCGGCGGCGCTTCTCCTGGAACGCTGTAGCCCGAATCGGCCACCGCGCGAACCAGGTCGCTCCGGCTCGCCTGATCGGGCTCCATTTCAATTTCCGCTTTTTTGGCGGCCAGGTTGACCGCGGCCGACTGCACGCCCGGCACGCCTTCCAGCGCCGTGCGCACCGCCCGCACGCAATGTTCGCAGGTCATGCCCTCGATGGGTAATTCGATGTGAGTTGTCATGCCCCAATTGTAGGACGGGCAGACAATATGCACGACGGGTTGTGGGGAATGTCCCGAGACTTCCGGGCTCTGGCCGTAGCGGAACAGCGTGAGACTTCCGTGCGTCGTGTGCGGCTCCGAGGTGCAAACGCGTCCCCCCGGAATCTTCACAGGTTCCGCTATGGGGTAGCCAATTGCGTAACCCCGGGGCGTCGTGGCACAATCAGCATCTTTCCGCTCGCTGATGTTGGAAGGCCGCCGAGGACCGCTGATGATTGCCGAAGTGATATCGATCGGAGACGAACTGACAAGCGGGCAGCGGCTCGATACCAACAGCCAGTGGCTGAGCCAGCGGCTGGGCGAAATTGGCATCCCGGTGATGTACCACACGACGGTAGCCGATGACCTGGAAGCGAATGTGAGCGTGTTCCGCACCGCCGTCGGTCGGGCCGACGTGGTGATTTCCACGGGCGGGCTCGGGCCAACGGCCGACGACCTGACTCGCGAGGCGCTGGCCCGGCTGGTCGGCGCGGAACTGGTGCTCGACGAAGCTTCGCTGGCCCACATCCAAGCCATGTTTTCTCGCCGCAAGCGCGACATGCCCGAGCGCAATCGCGTCCAGGCCATGTTTCCCGCCGGCAGCCGCGTGATTTTCAATCCGCACGGCACGGCGCCGGGCATCGACCTGGATGTGCCGCCCAAAATCGGCCGCCCGTCTCGCGTGATCGCCCTGCCG
>DASZUP010000232.1:0-6354 GCA_035547635.1 Pirellulales bacterium | reverse complement strand
AATGACGGAGGCGCTGGGCGAGAGCATTCTGAAAGAGGTCAAAACCCGGATCCCGGTCAAACGACTAGGCATGGCCCAGGAGATCGCCGATGCGGTGGTATTCCTGGCCGCTCCCGGTTCGGCATACATCACCGGTCAGGTTTTGACGGTAGACGGCGGGCTGACCGCGTGAGGCGAGAAAGTTAGATATAGACAGCCCTTCAAAAAGTCGGTATACCTTCCTGTCTTGCGAGAACTCTCTATTTTCGTAGGATTTACCTGCTCCCTGCCGAACGCTATGTTGAGCGTGAGCAAGGGAACTTTATAAAAGACTAATCTTCCAATTTTCGGTGTGCAGAGGAGGACCGTTCAGGTGGCCTCAGTTAAAGAACGCGTGATCGATATCGTGGCCGAGCAGCTCGGGGTCAGTAAGGACCAGGTCACTCCCGAGACGTCTTTTGTCAACGATCTCGGCGCCGACTCGCTCGACACGGTCGAGTTGGTCATGGAACTCGAAGAAGAGTTCGACATCAACATTCCCGATGACGCCGCCGAAAAGATCCAGACGGTCGGTCAGGCAATCGAGTACATCGAAAAATCGCAAGCGGGCTGACGCAGCTCGCGCTCATGAACCCCCAACGAGCTCCCATGAAACGACGCGTAGTCGTAACCGGGCTCGGCGCAGTCACATCGCTCAGTCGCAAGGTTGAAGATCTCTGGCAGCGGATTTGCCGCGGCGAAAGCGGCATCCGCGCCATCGCCGCCTTCGACGCCTCCGATTTCAGGGTCAAGTTCGGCGGTGAAGTCAGTGACTGGTCGACGGAAGGTTACATTACCCCCAAGGACGCCAAGCGGATCGACCGCTTCACGCAGTTCGCACTCGTGGCGGCCATTGATGCCGTCAGCGATTCGGGCCTCGATTTCAGCAAAGAAGATCCGTATCGCTGCGGCGTGATCCTGGGCTCCGGCATCGGCGGCCTCAACGAGATTGAGACGCAACACTCGCGGCTGCTGGAAAAAGGCCCCGACAAGGTCTCTGCGTTCACCATCCCCAAGCTGATGTTGAACGCCGCTTGCGGCCACGTCTCGATCCAGTACGGGCTGCGCGGCCCCAGCGCCGCCGTAGCCACCGCCTGCGCCAGCGCGGCCAATGCCATCGGCGACGCCTTCAAGGCCATCCAGTACGAAGACGCCGACATCATGGTCACCGGCGGCGCGGAAGCCGCGCTGACCCCGATGGGCGTCAGCGGCTTCTCCAACATGCGGGCCCTTTCCGAACGGAATGACGATCCACAGCGAGCCAGCCGCCCGTTCGAAGCCAATCGCGACGGCTTTGTGCTGAGCGAAGGCTCCGGGTTGCTGGTGCTGGAAGAACTGGAGCACGCCAAGGCTCGCGGCGCCAGAATCTACGCGGAATTGCTCGGCTACGGCGTCAGCTCCGACGGCAGTCATATCACCCAGCCGGACGAACATGGGACCGGCGCCGCCAAGGCGATGGACCGAGCGCTCCACGACGGCCGCGTCAACCTGGAAGATATCGGTTACATCAATGCCCATGGCACCAGCACTCCGCTGGGCGACCAGGCGGAAACGGCCGCCATCAAGTCGATTTTCGGCGATCGCGCCCGCGACGTCAGCATCTCCAGCACCAAGAGCCAACTGGGGCACTTGCTCGGCGCCAGCGGCGGCGTTGAACTGGTGCTGTCCGTCTTGGCGCTGCGAGACAGCCTGATCCCGCCGACGATCAATCTCGACGAACCCGATCCGAAGTGCGACTTGGATTACACGCCCCACCAGCCTCGCGAGCGTCGACTCGTGGCGGCCATGTCCAACAGCTTCGGCTTTGGCGGCCATAACGCCTCGCTGATCGTCGGCCAGGTCCGGAAAAACGGGGCGGCGTGACGACAGGTTGCCGCCTCGACCAGCGTCGGTAAAATTCTGTCCGTTTTTTGACTCAAGAAACGGACCTTGCCAGCCGACAAGGCCCTGCCTATACTCCCGGCCTTCTCTTTCAGCATGGAGGCTGAATCATGGCAATTCTCAGGCGCTGGGCGGCATCGGGCCGCAGTCGCTTTCTTGGCGCCGCGTTTACGGCGCTGCTATACGTTGCGGGGAACCTCTCAGGCGCATCGGCCCAGACGCCGGCAGCTCCGCGCGGGGGCGATTCGTCCGCGGAAGCGGGTCACACCGGCAGCGACGCCCCGATTCGCAAACGGACTTCAGCCGCCGGCAAAGAGAAGAACTGGCGCGCTCCCGGCGCCTCGATCAGCAAGGGGAGCCTGTCACAACCCGCCGCCGAGATGGCGGAGGCATCCGACGCCGAGCAGGGCGGGGCGCAACCGCTGGCGCCGGCGGCGCTGCGGCATCCAGGCCTTCAAGTCAGCGAGAACCTGGATGCCTTGCCCAACGAAGCCGGGCAGATCCTGCGCACCTATAACATTCGCCCCTACACCGTTCGCGTCACGTCAACCAACCGGCCCGAACAAGCCATTGTCGATTGGATCTTGCGCGAAACCGGCTACGAAGCCTGGCATTCGGAACCCGTGGCGCTGCTCTGCGCCAACCCGAATACCTTGACCGTCTACCACACGCCCGAGATGCATGCCATTGTCGCCGACGTCGTCGACCGCTTCGTCAACACGGAGGCCGAAAGCCAGGCGTTCGGACTGAGGGTCGTCACGGTCGGGCACCCTGACTGGCGGGCCAAGGCGCACGCCGTGCTGCATCCGGTGCCCGTGCAAACGCAAGGCATCCAAGCCTGGCTGGTACACAAGGAAGACGCGGCGCTGGTGCTGGCCGATCTGCGCAAGCGAACCGACTTCCGCGAGTACAGCTCTCCGCACCTGCTGGTCAACAACGGTCAGTCGACCACGGTCTCGGCCATCCGTCCGCGAGCGTTCGTTCGCGATGTCCTGATCCGCCCGGAAATCTGGCCGGGCTATCAACCCGAACAGACTCAATTCGACGAAGGCTTTTCGCTCGAGCTGAGCCCGCTGCTATCGATGGACGGCCGAACCGTCGACTCGGTGCTGAAGTGCAATATCGATCAACTCGAGCGGCTGGTGCCGGTGACCATCGAAACTCCCACGTCCGTGGCGCCCCGTCAACGAACGAAGATCGAAGTGCCGCAGGTCACCCACTGCCGATTGCACGAACGATTCCGCTGGCCCGCCGACCAGATGTTGATCGTGGGCCTGGGCGTTGTGGCCACGCCGGTGCCCGACAAGCCCAACGGGCTGCTCGGAAGCCTGCCGCTGCTGTCGTCGCCGGCCCGCGCGGACCTGCTGGTGTTTGTCGAAAGCCGCGGGCGCGTGGCCCAAACGGCTGAGACGGTCCGCTCAAGTGCTCGCGACGCACGCACCTACCATGGGCGATATTGACCCCCAAAACGGCGGTAGAAAGCGATCCCTACAGGCAGGGCGACGCCGGACCTCGACTCGACGCTTCTGCGCATAGCCACTACAATCGGCGATTTCCCGGAGTTTCCGCCCGGTCGCCAGACCGCGTTAACGGTGCAGTATGAGCTCTTCTTCGCGATCAGGCCGCCGCGTGGTGATCACCGGCCTGGGACTGATCAGCCCGCTAGGCAATCGACCTGAGGCATTGTGGGACGCGTTGTCCGCCCGTCGCAGCGGCGTCGGCCCGTTGACGTCGCTTCCGCCCGGTTCGCTCCCCGTCTCGTTCGCCGCAGAAGCTCGTGAGTTCAGCGGACGCATCGAAGACTTCGGCGAGTTGGAAGGCGAACAGAAGAAGCAAATCCGCAAAGGCCTCAAGGTCATGTGCCGCGAGTGCCTGATGGGGGTGGCCGCGTCGCAACTCGCGCTGGCCGACTCGAAGTTGAAGCCGGACCAGCGTCATCCGGAGCGCGCGGGAATCATCTTCGGCTCGGATTACATGGTTTCCGGACCGGAAGAATTCGTCGCGCCGATCGAAGCCTGCCTGGACGAGCAACGCCAGTTCCACTTCTCGCGCTGGAGTCCGGACGGCCTCAGCAAAATGAACCCGCTGTGGCTGCTGAAGTACCTGCCCAACATGCCGGCCAGCCACGTCGCGATCTACAACGACCTGCGCGGCCCGAACAACTCGCTGACGCATCGCGAAGCATCGGGCAATCTCGCCATCGGAGAAGCGTTTCGGATCATCGTCCGAGACCATGCCGACGTGATGCTCGCCGGAGCGACGGGCACTCGCGTGCATCCGATGAAAGCCCTGCACGCCCGGTTGCTCGAAGAACTTTCGGCCGAGAGAACGCCCGAGCGCGCCAGCCGGCCCTTCGATCGAGACCGCAGCGGCATGGTGTTGGGCGAGGGCGCCGGCGCGATTGTGTTGGAAGAATTGGAACACGCTCAAACGCGCGGCGCCACGATCTTCGCCGAGGTCGTCGGGGCCGCCTCTTCCGCCGTTGTCGATCGCAGTCTGACCGCCCGGCCAGACGTGGCGCTGGCCAACGCCATGCGGGCGGCTTTGCGAGAGGCCGATTGCTCTCCTGACAACGTCGGGCACATCCATGCCCACGGGCTTGGCGCCCGGCAAAGCGACATCGATGAAGCGCGTGCGCTGGCGGAAGTCTTCGGTCCGCGCGCCGCGCAGGTTCCCGTGACGGCGGCCAAGAGCTACTTCGGCAACCTCGGCGCCGCAAGCGGCGTGGTGGAGTTGATCGCCAGTACGCTGGCTTTCGGGCGCGGCGCCCTGTTTCCGGTGTTGAACTACGAAACTCCCGATCCCGAATGCCCTGTGGCGGCGGTGACGGCCGACGGCGTCGATCCGGGCGAGAGTTTTCTCAACCTCAGTACCACGCCCCAAGGGCAGGCAAGCTGCGTGCTGGTCCGGCGGTTCGCCGGATAGGCCGTAAACTCTGAAATTGCTCGACTTTCCGGCGCCAAAGTCAGGCTCTGCTCAGCTTGACTCTTTCTGCGTACACCGCTATCTTTACTGGATTGCGGAGTCGGCTAAATTCGCCCTGGCGAGGATTGCCTCGGGTCGCCGATATGGCAATGCGGTAAGTGGAGGATCCAGTCGGGAGCCGACGGTTTCGACTCTAAGCGTTTAGTTGGAGCAACATCACGCGAATGGCAGGCGTCATCCTCGAACACGTGTCGAGGGTCTATCCTGGCGGCGTGACGGCGGTCAGCGAAATCGACTTGGAGGTGCGCGACCGGGAGTTTCTCGTCTTGGTCGGCCCGAGCGGCTCGGGCAAAAGCACCACGTTGCGGATGATTGCCGGACTGGAGCCCGTCTCAGCGGGCCGAATCTGGATCGACGGCCGGCAGGTCGATGATCTGGCTCCGCAGCGACGAAACATCGCCATGGTGTTTCAAGGCCAGGCCCTTTATCCGCACCTGTCGGTATATGGGAACCTGGCGTTTGGCCTGGAGTTGCGAAGTCAAGGCGGTCGCTGGCGTCGGATGTTTCGCGGCCTGTTGGGGCGGCGAGAGCCGAGTGATATCGGCGAGCGAGTGAGGCAGGCCGCTCGATGTTTGGGCATTGAGCCCCTGTTGGAGCGGATGCCAGGCGAGCTGTCGGGCGGCGAACGGCAGCGAGTCGCGCTAGGGCGAGCCATGGTGCGCGAGCCCGCGGCGTTTCTGTTCGACGAACCGTTGTCGAACCTGGACGCCCAGTTGCGGGTGGAGATGCGGCGCGAGCTGAAAAGGCTCAGCCGACAGTTGGAAGCGACGGTGATTTACGTCACCCACGATCAGGCGGAAGCCCTGACGCTGGGAGACCGAATTGTGGTTCTGGAGCATGGCAAGGTTCAACAGCTCGGCGAGCCCGACGAGGTGTATGATCGGCCGGCGAACCGCTTTGTGGCGGGGTTTATCGGCACGCCGCCGATGAACCTGATGGAAGGAAGAATCGGCGAGACGGAATCGGTGCGGGCGACCCCGGACGACTCTCCGCTCGGCTTCGCAGGCGCCGGCTGGTCGGCGCCGGTTGCCGCAGAGCACCGGGAGGCCCTGGCGGGCTTCGTCGGGGAGCCGGTCGTGCTGGGAATTCGGCCCGAGCACGTGCGGATCGTCGGAGCGGGGCCGACGGGCCCTGCAGCATCGGCGCCGGTGGACAGCTGGCCGGCGACGGCGCGCGTGGCCGCCATTGAGTCGCTGGGCGATTCAATGGCCGTGGAACTGGAGTTGGTCGGGCAAGGAAACGGCGACGGGCAGACGTCGGCGACGGTCTGGTGCAAGGTTGAAGCGGACGGAAAGTTGAACTTGGGAGACCGGGTGAACGTTTGGTTGGAGATGCGGCGGGCGCACTGGTTCAGTGCTCGAACGGGCAAGAACCTTTACGCTGCCGGGGGCGTCCGAGGGTAACCGGCCTTTTGTCCGTACGCCGAGACAGCGCCTGGTGCGCCGGCCGCGTACGCGTTAGGTTGGTTAC
>DASZUP010000231.1:0-17426 GCA_035547635.1 Pirellulales bacterium | reverse complement strand
GAAACTCGCACCTTGGGCGACGGTTTGCTCGATCTTGCAGCGATGCCTCGATTGCGCTGCCTTGACCTGGCTTGCTGCCGGTCGCCGCTCGACTTCGAAGACGTCCGGCGCCGTCGCGGAGATTCGGCTTGTGAAGCGGAGCGCCGCGCGGCCGTCAACGGCGCTGTGGTCCTGCTGACGGATTTGAAACACATCGAGACCCTGTGTCTGAACGGTATTGACCTTTACGACGGAACGTGTGAGTTCCTGGCTGAGTTGCCGGCATTGAAGGTCCTTGATCTGTCTCGCACTTCGATCACCAATGCAGGTGTGGAATGCCTCCAGCCGGCGCCCTGCCTGCGCGAATTATGGCTTGCGAGTACGGCCGTTGACGATCAAGCCATCAAAACGCTGAAGGCGTTTCCCGCTTTGAAAGAGGTATACAGCGGAGGGGCGGACATTGATCCTCCAAAATTCGAAGGCACTCGCGTCAGGGCGTTGGACGTTTTTTGGCGCGATTCTCCGCGCGAGTGGTGAAGCTGGGTTCGTCAGGCCGCGCCGGCAACTTGCCGACCGGCCTACTTGCCGATCAGCTTGTCGAACTCGGCTTCGCTGAGCACCGCAACGCCCAGGCTCTGGGCCTTGGCGAGCTTGCTGCCGGCTTTCTCGCCGGCGACGACGTAGTCGGTCTTTTTGGAAACGCTCGAGGCGGCGCGGCCGCCAAGTTGCGTAATCAGTTCCTCAATCTCCTCGCGGCCGTATTGCTGCAGCGTGCCGGTAACGACCAGCGTCTTGCCGGCCAGCGGGCCTTCGGCCGCCTTCTGCGCCGTGACGGTCGCCTCCATGTTGACGCCTTGCCGCTTCAACTCGGCGATGGTGGTCTGACCGTGGGTGCTTTGCAGATATTCGTAAACGCTTTTGGCGATGACCGGTCCGACTTCGTTGATCTCGCTCAGCTCCTCTTCGCTGGCCTCGGCAAGCTTGTCCATCGAACCGAAATGTTCGGCCAGCACCGCTGCCAGTCGAGCGCCGACGTGCCGGATGGCCAGGGCGTTGAGCAGCCGCGCCAGGCCGCGGTCCTTGCTGGCTGCGATCGCTTCGACTAGCTTTTCCGAGGACTTCTGGCCCATCCGCTCCAAGCTGATCAATTGTTCGACGGTCAACTGGTACAAGTCGGAATAACTCTGCACCAGCCCGTCGTTGACCAACTGGTCGACGAGCTTGTCGCCCAGGCCTTCGATATCCATCGCGTTGCGGCCGGCATAGTAACGCAGCCGCTCCTTGATTTGCGCCGGGCACTTCAGGTTCGGGCAGCGGATGTACACGCCCCCTTCGTCCTTGACCGCTTCGGTCCCGCACTCGGGGCACTTCTTGGGAAAATGAAACTTCTTCAGCTCTGCTTTCCGCAGGTGCTTTTCCACGCGGACGATATGGGGAATGATCTTGCCGGCCTTCTCCACGATCACCGTGTCGCCGACGCGCACGTCTTTGCGTTCGATCTCATCGGCGTTGTGCAGGCTGGCCCGGCTGACGATCGTGCCGGCCAGTTCCACCGGCTCCAGGTCGGCCACCGGCGTGATGGCGCCGCTCTTGCCGACCTGCACGCGAATGCCATTGAGTTGCGTGGCCGCTTCGTACTTTTCGAACTTGTAGGCGATGACCCAGCGCGGCGCTTTGCTGGTGGCGCCCAGCCGCTGGCGTTGGTCAAAGCTGTTGACCTTCAGCACCAGGCCGTCGATCTCGAAATCCAGCTCGTGCAGCCGTTCGATCAACGATTCGCAGTGCTCGACGGCGGCGTCGAACGACGGAAAGCATTCGACCATCGGCGTTGAAGGCAGACCGTAGCTGCGCAACTCGGCCAGGAAGGCCATGTGATTGTTCGACTTCAGCCCTTCGATGGCGCCCACGCCGTGACAGAAGAAACGCAATCGCCGCTGCGCGCAGATCCGCGGATCGAGCATCCGGATGCTGCCGGCCGTAACGTTGCGAGTATTGGCGAACGGCGCCTCGCCGCGCGCCGTTTGTTCCTCGTTCAGCCTGACCAGGTCGGAGTTGGTCATGTAGACTTCGCCGCGGGCCTCGACGAGCGGCGGGACGTGGCTGCCGATCAGCCTCAGCGGCACGTCGCCGATGGTCCGGACGTTATGCGTGATATCGTCCCCCACGCGGCCGTTTCCGCGCGTCAGCCCGCGAACGAGCAGGCCGTTTTCGTAGCTCAATGAGACGGCCACGCCGTCAACCTTCAGCTCGACGACCCATTCGATCTCTTCGCCCGGCAATCGCTTGGCCACCCGGGCCCCGAATTCGCGCAGCTCGGCAATACTGTAGGTATTGTCGATCGACAACATCGGCACGAGATGGGCGAACTGCGGCAGCTCGGAGACCGGCTGGTCGCCAATGCGTTGCGTGGGACTGTCGGGCGTGACCAGTTCCGGATGGCTGGCTTCGAGCGCTTTGAGCCGGTCGATCAGCCGATCGTATTCCCGATCGCCGATCTCGGGCGCCGCTTCGACGTAGTACTTGTAGTCGTGATGGCGGATCTGCTCGCGCAGCCGGGCGACTTCGGCCTTCGGGGCGGTGCTCATGAGAAGGGGCCGGATTCCTGGGCGTTCAGTCGAGTTCTTTGATATAGATGTTGGCGAATTGAAGCGAATCGCCATGATGCTGCAAGGCGATCGGGCCGCGCTGCGGGACGTCCGGGAGTTGGGCGTTTTCGACCACCGTTTGGCCGTTGAGCTTCACCGTCAGCCGATCGCCGCGCATCGTGATGATGAAGCGGTTCCATTGGCCGAGCGGACGGTCGGCTTTGACCTTGGGCGTGACGCCCGCGCGAACTTCCGGCGGCATTTTCGCATCGGTGCGGTAGCCGTAGACCTCGCCCGAGCCTGCGGGCCAGCACCAGATGTTCACCTGGCTCTTGCTGTTGCCGCGCAGGTAAATGCCGCTGTCGCCGGCGTCGGCGACCAGCACGGTCTTGGTCTCGCCTTGCTCGTCCTTGGCGTATTCGCCGCTGGGCAGAATCACCGGCCGGGCTTGTTCATGAGGCTTGGCGTTCAGCCGCCAATCGCAAATCAATTCGAAGTCGCCGTATTCCTTGGCGGACCAGAGGTTTTTGTCTTGGGCCTCGCTCTTGCCGTCGTACGTCAGAGTCCAGTTTTCCGGCTTCCAATGACCGTGATGCCCCGGCTCATCTTTCCAGCCGGTCAAGTCGATGCCGCTGTAGAGCGACTTGAAGCCCTGATCCAACTCAGCGACTTCCTCTGGCCGCGGATTCGTCGATGGGAGTTCCTGGATGCGCAAGTTGCGGAAGTGGCATTCGGAGCCCTCGGCCTCCAGGCAAAGGTAGCCTTTGCGCGGACTGCAACGGCTGCCGCCGGAAACCACCTTGCCGTTGACTGCCAGCTTCAGCACGCCGTCGCGGCACTCGACGCGATAATGGTTCCACTCGCCCGCCGGCTTGGCGCGGCGCTCGCTCGGCAAGCAACGCTCCCAGCCGGCCGGGTGCGGCCGGTCGGGCTGCATGGTGGCGCCGTGGATGGCGAACACGTCGCCGTGGCTCGTATAGTTGTCGGTGTTTCGGCCGTCGAGGATTTGGACTTCGATCGCCCGGCAGAAAGGCACGCCCGGCGCCGTGATCGGATCGCTCCAGACGAACAGCCCCGCGTTGCCTTTGGGTTGCAGATGCTTCCACTCGAGTTCGAGGATGAAATTCTCGTACTGCTTTTCGGTCCGCAGCACGCCGGTGGGCACGCCGGTGGAAACGATCATCTCGTCGCGCACGGTGAACGTGTTGCCAGCGCAATTCACATTGACCCAGCCGGTCAGGTCGCGGCCGTTAAAGAGCGGCGTCCAGGACGGCTCCTCGGCTTGGACGGAGGCGGAGACAAGACAGAGCAGCAGCGCAGCCGCAGCGCGGCGCGAAGGATATCGGCGAAAAAGCATGGGGACTCTCGATCCAGGGGGCCAGAAGAGCGGACGTCGTTCGGGCTCGATTATCGACGGTCGCCTTCGCGCTGGCAACCGTCTGAGCGCGGCAGAACGCCGCCGCGGCGACTGCGCGGCATAAGCGGCGGTCCCTGTGCGGCGCGGCTGGCCGGGAAATCACGAGCAGGCGAGGAGACTCGCTCTAGGAGGCTTGCGAACTGGCCTCGGCGCCCTTTTTCGAACGAGCGTTGACGGTGTACCAGAGAATGCGGATTTCCTGCCAACGCTCGTGGTTGGAGCGCACGCCGGCAGCGTCGAGAATCCGCTCGACGTGGAACCATTTGAGCGGCTGGTTGCGATCGATGCGCTGCAGGTCGCGGACCAGCACCGAATAGTTGAACGGCAGCTTCTGGCTGAAAGCCCGCA
Source organism: Pirellulales bacterium (assembly GCA_035547635.1). GTDB lineage: Bacteria > Planctomycetota > Planctomycetia > Pirellulales > JAICIG01 > JAICIG01. Next base: position 13,097 of record DASZUP010000231.1, on the reverse strand, counting down.
CGGTTGGCGCCGTCTCGGCGATCAGCAGTCGTAATTCCACGGCCAGCGGCGAGATATTCTGACGCTCGAGCGCGGCCCGGTAGCGGCGTTTCCAGTCGCCGCGGACCGCCAGCAGGTCGGTCACGTCACAAGCCTCGCCGATACGTTCCAGCAATCGCCATGGCGGCACGTCCTGGCCGGTTGAAATGGCGCGCAATCGCGGGATCGACACTCCGCTGAGCCGTGCCTCGGCGAGCCGCCGCGCTAAGGGAGCCAACCCTCCTTCGCGCTGGGCCAGCGTCGAGATCAGCGCCGTGACCGTCGGCGGATTGCGCCACGCCAGCCGCTGGCGGCGCCGTGCGGCGAGCCGCGCGAGCAGTTCTTCCACGCGCTGCCGTCCGGCCTCGTGCAGGGCTTCCAGGATCCGGTCGCGCGCCGTATCGAGCAGCGCTTCGACGCCCCGTTCGATCTTCTGATATTCAAGGCTGCTGTAGCCCAGGACCGGCTTCAGATCGCCGAAGTCAAAACCGTACATTTCGCGAATCAGGCGCAATTCAACACGCGTTTCCGGTCTCCGCCGCGCCGTAAATTGGCGGCGGCGATGCTTCCAGGCTTCCAACAGCCGCTGCTGTGCGGCCGGATCGTCGGTGAGCGCGGCGACCAGCCCGGCGGGAAAGGCCTGGACGGAATAATAACCGTCCTCTTCGATGTACTTGATGATCCGCGCCGGTTTCTTGCCGCCGATCTCGAACAGGTCGGCCAATTCGCGCCGCGACACGCCGCGCGCCTCGCGAAGCTGCTTGAGCATGGCGCCGAAGCTTTCTTTCGCGCGCTGTCGCTGCTCTTGGACGTTGCGCTGCCAGAGCTGCTTGAGCGCCTGCAGCTCCGCGGCGCCTGGCGCCAACGTCCTGGCCGCTTTGGCCACTTCCTCCCAGTTAGGCAGTTCCAGATAGCCGAGTTGCCGGAGCGTGGCGGTCGACATGCCGGCTTTGAGCAAGTAGCTCTCGCTGCGACCGGCCCGAGCGCACCAGACGCACAACTCCGCCCAGGCTTCCGGGTAACCGCGATCGATCAGCCGGCGACGGTGCGATTCTTTCCAGATCGCCTCAATCGACTCGACGGGTTCGCCGACCGCGCGGCAGAATTTTTCGCACAGCCGCCATGGCAAGGGGAAATTTCCTCGCCGATATTCCCACAGCGTACTGGTGCTGATGTTCACTCGCCGCGCCAGCTCGCGGGCCGAACCTGATCGCAATTCGAGCCGGGCGATGAATTGTTCCAGCGTGTTGCGCGAGCCGGCGTATTCCTGCTCCAGCGCTTCGAGATGTTGCCGGTCAACCCGCCGACGTTGGCAGAAGGCGATAAAGCGGCCTAACGTTTGCCGGGTGGGCTTGTGGACGCCCAGTTCAAAATCTCGCAAGGTGCCGCGGCTGATGCCCGAGCAGCGGGAGAATTCCAACCGCGTCATGCCCAAGGCGTCGGCGCGGATTTGCACCGCCATCCGCGCCAGCGGCGGCGCTTCCGCGGAGCGCGCAAGCGACCGCTTGCGCAAATTGAAATTGCGCAGTGCGTGGCCTTTCGGCGCGTGCCCGTTCTGGTGCGAGCTGGGCGGCATCGTCCGAGTCCGGTAGTCCAGTGGAACCCGGATGATATCATATCAACGCGTAATTATGTGTCTACGGTGATTGAGGCAGATAGCGTTCGCCCCAACGAATGAGGGGGAAGCACTCGAGGGCCGCAACTTGCGGCCGGGGCGAGGCTTGGCTTCCGCCCTGGGTTTGACTTGCGGTTGCGGCCAACCATCCCTAGCGGAATCGGTGAAGATTCCGAGCTGCGATGCTGACATCCCGGATCTCGTTAGCGGTTTGAAACGTATGCGAGCCTCGCGGAATGGTCGCCAATTCCGCTACCGATGCATTCGAGTTGCTAACGTGTCCTGCCCGCTTATTGCGGGCTGTGCTTCTCCGATTTCTCGTGGGGCCTGAGCCGGGCGCGCAAGGCGTTGAGCTCGGAAACGACGGTCGACATCTGCAAGGGTTCCAACAGGCGGTCTGTGTGGCGCTCGACATGGTTTGAAAGCCGTTCGATCTCCTTGGCCTGCAAGTGCAGGACATCGAGCAGATCGGCGAAAAGCTGTTCCATTTGCACAGGGCTGTTGCTCTCCGCTTGGCGAGCCGGTCCGCCTTCATGAGCCGCGGCGCCCGCCACGCTGAACCGTTCTACGCGCGGTTGCACCAGGTTGAACCAATCGGCGAAATGTATCCGCACGGCGTCGGTGTGCGTGCCGGCCTGGAACATCACTTCGCCTTCAACCCGCATCGTTTCGTCCATGACGACCGGCACGTTCTGCCACTCGTCGCGGCGCAGCGGCGGAATGGCGCCCGGTTCAGCGTCGCAGAAATACTGTTCCATTTCCGGCTCGCTGGCAAAGCGGGCTTCCTGGGAGGATAAGGCAGCGCGAACGCGGTCCAGGTCGACGCGTCTGCTGGCCGGCAACACCAACTCAACCGGTCGGCCGTCAACGATTGCAATCACGACCTTGGCGAGTCGATGCCCGCTGAAGTGCTCCAGGCCCGCCACCTCTTGCGCCGTGAAGGCTTGCTCGTGATGGAGTTCCTGGAACGGGATATGTCGTTTGTTCAGGATCTGTCTGATCCAACTGAGTGATGTGGCGGAAGTAGACATAGTTGGCGCTCCTGTTTTCGAGAATGAATCAAGGCCACAACGACTGCAGAGCGGCGGGCAATGCCGCCTGGACGGAATGGATCTCGCCCTCGCTGAGATGCGACTTCAATAGCGCGAACACCTGTTGCGAGACCTGCCTCGGATCGATGGCGCCGTTGCTGCGCAGGTTCTCCTCGACGTGCGCGAGAAATTCGTTCAGCTTGCGCTCTTTCAACGGCTTTCCGCTCGGACGCCAGCCCTCGTAATAGAAGCCGCGGACAAGCATCGGCAACTGCGCTCCTAATGCGGCGGCGGCTTCCGGGCTCAAGTGGTCGCGCAGAGCGTGCAACACGGCGCGTAAGGCCGCATACGCCCGCTGTCGGTCGCTCCAGCCAAGCTGGGCCATGAGTTCGCCAATCCAGACGTGCGTCGTCTGCATGGTCGTTTCAAACGCGGGAATTGCGGTGTGGGTCATCGCTTGTTTCTCCTGCAACGCCGGGCGCCCGTGGGGCGTTCATACGGTTTTCGAAAGCGGGGGCTGACTGGCTTGGGAATCGAGCAAGTGGCCAACGCGGCCGAACTCTTCCGACAGCAGCGATACGATGTCGTCAACGCTGACGATGCCCGCCAGGCGACCCGAGTCATCGACCACCAGCATGCGGCGGATTCTCGCTCCGCGCATTTGCAGCAGCACGTCCTCGATCGGAGCGTCCTCCCGCACGGTTTCCGCCGGGCGCGTGATGATTTCAGCGATTTTCAGCCGGGCAGGATCCTTGCCCGCGGCCATCACGCGAGTCACCAGGTCGCGGTCGGTGACGATGCCGACGGGTAATTGGTTCGCGTCCAGCACGGCAAGCGTCCCCACGCAACGATCTCGCATGCGAACGGCCGCGGCGGCCGCAGATTCCTCGGGCTCAATGACGTCCACTTCTCGGCAGCAAATCCGTCCGATTGACATGACGAAGCTTCCTGAACGCTGTGGGCGTCGTTTGCCGGATCGGGCATCGGCCGGCGACGCCCTGGGGCCGCGAGAAACTGCCCGACCGGGACTAGCTGTACTGATGTTGCAACCGCCGTACCGCGGCCTTCGAACGCCATAAGAAACTCATTTTGCCCCCGAACGTCGCCAAGCGGGCCGTCGAAAAGGCCCTGAACGGGCGTGCGAAGTTGATCCGCGGCGTGCGAGCGGGCGCGCCGGCTGTGCCCAAACGGGCCGCTCAGGGGCGCTTTCCGCCTTCGATGAAGGGCCCGCGGCAGGCTCGAATGACGTTCGTTAACCCGTCTGGCCGCTTCCGAGCGTGCGCAGGCGTATGCTAGGATAGCCGAGCGGTTGGCGGCCAACGGCGCAACGAGACGCAAGCTCCACCGTGGCGAAACGCCTTCAGATGATGGCGGCCTCCGATGATGATAATCCGGCTGAGGGCGTGCTGCTTGCCTCGCCGGCGCCAGGAACAGTCCAGGCATTCGTCCGTTCGATTTTGGCAGCGGCGGAAAGCCGGTTTGGCGGAGAGCGAGACGTGCGCGTCAACGACTTGCGGCATCAAGTAAGCTCGTTGACATCTGCGACAGTTGGACTGTTTGGCGTGTGGCGAGAGCGTCATGCGAACGGAACGGGAAGCTTTGTATGAGAGTCGTTCCTGAATTCAGGGGGGAGATTGGCGCGCCCTTTCCCGCCGACTTTCGCGCCGCGGGGGTGCTGCTGCATCTGACGTCCTTGCCATCCCGATTTGGCATCGGAGACCTCGGACCGCCGGCCTTCGCCTGGATCGACCGGTTGGCCGAGGCGAAGCAGAGTTGGTGGCAAATCCTGCCGCTCAGCGCTCCGGGCTACGGAAACTCTCCGTTTGAGCCCCTTTCGACGTTCTCGTTGAACTCGGCGCTGGTCAGTCCGGAACGGCTGGTCGAAGAGGAACTGCTGCAAGCCGATGATCTGCGAGATGGCTCCGTCTCGGCGGAGAGCGTCGATTACGATCGAGTCCGTCCGTTCAAGGAGCGGCTGCTGGATCTCGCGTGGGACCGTTTTCGTCAAGGATCGCGCGAGGATCTGAGACCGGTCTTTGAAACCTACTGCCACGAGCATGCCGAATGGCTGGACGATTATGCGTTGTTTTGCGTATTGAAGCGCAAACACGGCGATGCGCCTTTTCTGGATTGGCCCGCCGAGCTGCGGCGCCGCGAGGACGCGGCCATGCACTACGCCGGGCGGGAGTTGGGTGCAGCGCTCGATCGGTTGCGCTTCGAGCAGTTTCTGCTTGATCGACAGGCGCGAGCCCTGAAAGCACACGCGCGACAACGGGGCGTGCGATTGATTGGCGACCTGCCCTTTTTCGTCTCCCTTGACTCAAGCGACGTTTGGGCTCGTCCCGAGCTGTTTCTGCTGGATCGCGAATGCCGGCCGCGTTTTCTCTCCGGCGTGCCGCCCGATTATTTCAGCAGTTCCGGTCAGCTATGGGGCACGCCGGTGTACGATTGGAATGCCCACCGGCAGAGCGGCTACGACTGGTGGATTCGCCGGCTGCGCTGGCTGCTGTCGTACGTCGACCTGATTCGGCTCGACCATTTTCGCGCGTTTGCCGCCGCCTGGCACGTTCCGGCAGGCGCGGCTACCGCCGAACGGGGCGAATGGCTGCCCGGGCCGGGCGCCCATTTCTTCAGCGCCGCACGCCAAGCGCTGGGCGGCCTGCCGTTGGTCGCCGAGGACTTGGGCCTGTTGACCCAGGATGTCTACGAATTGCGCGATGAGTTCGATTTGCCCGGCATGCGCGTGCTGCAATTCGCCTTTGACAGCGACGAGAATAACCCGTTTCTTCCCGACAACTACGTCGCCAATACGGTGGTCTATACCGGCACGCATGACAACGATACGACTCGGGGGTGGTTTGAATCGTTGACTGCGGAGCAGCAGGAAAACGTCTTTTCGCACCTGGGCGCCGCCGTCAAGGACGGCGGGAACGTGGCTTGGGAACTGATCCGCCTGGCGGCGACTTCGCGAGCGGCGCTGGCCATTGTCCCGCTGCAGGATGTGCTCAACCTTCCTTCAAGCGCGCGGATGAATGTGCCCGGCAGCACAGCAGGCAATTGGCGTTGGCGGGCAACGGAGCAGATGCTTTGCGACCCGGCGCTTTCTGAGTTGCGCGCCTTGACGGAAGAAACCGGCCGGGCGGCTTCCGCCGCCCCCTCGAAAGGCCATTTGGGCGCGACGGAACCTCCTGCTTCGCCGCCTGCCGGCCGTTGAATTTCGCGACGGGCCTTTGTTCTCCCGCCTTCGAAACGCTGCATTCGGCTTTTTCCGGCTGACCGGCAAAACGGCACGGGATCTGCAATCTAATCTGGAGCGGCTCGGCCGAGCCGCCCCTTGAACCGAGAGTTTCCCAGGAGCATCTGGCCGCGCGCTGGCAGCCGCGGAGCGAGACGCCGGGAAATGCAACCATCGCGGGCAACAGAACTCTTGCCGGGGCCCAGGCGTAATGATGAAAGACGCGACCCAAACCCTTGCGGCCTCTGGTCCGAGTGCGTTAGCGGATTTCAGTGACGAGCAATTGTTGCTGCGCTATCGCGACGCGGGCGATCAGGACGCTTTCCGGGAACTGTTGCACCGATATGAGCGAGAACTCTACAGCTACCTGCGCCGCTATCTGCGCGACGCCAGTCTTGCCGAAGAGGTCTTTCAGTCGACGTTCCTTCGCGTTCACGAAAAGGTGCGTCTGTACGAGGAAGGCCGCGGAGTGCGGCCGTGGCTGTACAGCATCGCCACGCATCAGGCGATCGACATGCTGCGGAAGATGGGACGCCGATCGGCGGTCAGTCTGAACGCGGAGCACGGAGATATGGCGGCCGGCGGCAGTACGTTGCTCGAGTTGTTGCAAGACGAAGGGCGCAGCCCGATCGCCCAACTCGAACTGGCCGAGCGCAGCGCCTGGGCCCGCAAGGCGGTGGACGAATTGCCTGACCACTTGCGGGAGGTCGTCCTGCTGATCTATTTCCAAGGTTTGAAATTCCGCGAGGCCGCCGAAGTGTTATCGATACCGTTGGGCACCGTGAAGTCTCGAATGCACCTGGCTCTGGTTCGGCTGAACGAGGCCTGGAATCGGAGCCATCGTTCCGCAAGCGAGGAATGACGCGATGTTGGAAGACCTGCTCGGCTTCCTGATGGGGGCCTTGGACGAAGAAGAACTCGAACGGCTTTCTCGAGCGTTGGATGAAGACGTCGAGTTGCGGCGACAGGTCGTCGTGTTGCGCCGGGCGCTGCTGCCGTTGGAACTTTGCGACGATCGGATTGAAACGCCAGCCGATTTGGCGGCGCGGACGTGGGTCGTCGTGCGGCAATCGATCGTGACCGTTTCGGGCGCTATGGGGCCCGTCAATGCGCCGGCGCCCGGCGGCAGCGGTTGAGCAGGCGGCGCAGCGCTTCCAAACACGCCGCGTGAACGCCTGGACGGGAGTCAAAGGTCAACGCGGACGCCGCGGCCCAAGGCGAGTTTCGAAGAACGCGAGCGCCTCATCCGGCGGTCCGGAACGGTCGCCATTCAGGAATGCGGGGAGCGGGGCGCGCAGTTTGGCCTGATACATCGAGCGATCCGCATCGTGCAGCATGTCATCCGCGCTCTCGTAGCCCCGGTTGCTCGTTGCAATTCCGATACTGCTCGAGATCGAGAAACAGTGGCCGCCGAATTCGAGCGGAGCGGCGACTTGTTCCCGGATTCGCTCGGCCACCCGCAACGCGTCCGCTAAATCGTCAAGGTGATCGACCAGCACCGTGAATTCATCGCCCCCGCGCCGCGCGATGGCATCGCCCGGCCGCACGCACGCCAGTAACCGCCTGGCGACTTCGGCAAGCACGCCGTCTCCGACCAGGTGGCCGTGGGCATCGTTGATTTCCTTGAAACGATCGAGATCGATGAACAGCACCGCAAAGGCGTACTCGGAGTGCTTCCGAGCCCGTTCGATTGCGCGGTTCAGACGTCGATCGAACAAGCGGCGTCCGGGCAGTTGCGTCAAGGCGTCGTGCAGCGAGTCCGACCGCGCCAATGCGTCGAAGTGCTTGCGATCGGAAATATCGGTTTGGACGCCTGTCATGCGCTGTGCGACCCCCTCCGCCGAGCGCAGGATGATGGCCCGTACGGCGACCCACCGGTAACCGTTGACGTGCTTGAGGCGGTGTTCGTGCTCGAAGTGCGCTGCATCGGACGCCAGAACGGCGTTGAGAGCATTCTGCAACCGGACCCGGTCTTTGGCATGCACCAGGTCCAGCCACTGGTCGCGATCCGCTGGGCCCGCTTCTCCCTGCCGGCCGAGCATCTCCAGCCAACGGGGCGATACGTAGAACGAACCCGTATCGAGCCGCCAATCCCAGATGCCATCCAACGTACACTGCGCCGCTAGCGCGAATCGTTCCAGACTTTGAGCGTCAAGATTCATAAATCTTGAATTTTCGGCAAGGGAACATGAGACCTTCATGGCGGCGAAAGCCAACACTGTGTTTCTTTTCGCTGCCGCGAGATTGTGTGGCTGCTCAAGCCAGGCTGCCGCCCGCGAGGCTCGGTGCGGCTGCTAGCGACACCGTCTCGTCCAATTGATTATACCGTCCGGGCAAGGGACCGAAACATTTCGCTCTCGTCAGGTCTCCTGCCAGCGCTGGTCGCGGGGGGCTTCGCTCTTGCATCGCCATCGGAGAATTCCTTACGCAACCACTGCCTCGTTCTTGGGCAGATAGTCAATGGGCCGCCTGGAAGACCGCTATGACCCGTACTCTGTTGGATGGCGCGGGTTGTTGTCGGTATTCCCGTCAGGCCCCCCGACTGGCGCATCGCGTGGGGCGCGCCCTGGACGATCGCCGGCGGGATGCGGGTGCAGGAAAGCCGATGTCATGCTCTACCTTCAACTTAACAACGGCCTTCCAGCAGCTACTGCATCAGTAGCGTGCGCTCCTCGATAAAAACTTATTGATTCGGATGCGGCCGCAATTACAATGGCGTGGACTTGGAGGCAGTCGAAGTGAACCGCGCTTGGGGCAGCATTCTTTGAGTTCGCCTCCGTAAATAACGAGTTCGCCTCGGCAGACATCGGCTGTTTTGCAAACACGTTTCGCCCATCAAAGAGTTTGTGCGCATGGTTGCGGCACGGGCGTAACGACGGCGTAAATGACCATTATGGGTCTCCAGCGACCCTCGCTCGACAACGCAACCATGACGCCGACGTCAGAAATCACCTTGCGAGACGCCTACCGCACCCTGTTCCGGCATCGCCGGAAAATGGCCGCCTGGTTTGTCTTTTCCGTCGTGGCCGCAACGCTGATAACGTTCTTCGGGCCGCAGGCTTTTCGTTCCGATTCCAAGCTGCTGGTTCGCTTGGGGCGGGAAAACGTGGCGCTCGACCCGACGGCCACGTTAGGCGAGTCCTCGACGGTAGAGGTGCCGCTGAGCCGCGAGGATGAGATTAATTCAGAAGTCGTCATGCTGGGGAGCCGCGTACTACTGGAAAAGGTCGTCGACCTGGTCGGTCCCGAGGCGATTCTCGAGGAAGACGACGCCCTGTCGCCGGAAGCGGGGGATGACCAGCCTGCCGAGAGCGCGGCCGCATCGCTTGCTTTCGACTGGCTCGACTTCTTGCGAACGCCTTTGACCGCCCGCGACCGCGCGATCCATAAGCTGCAGAAGATGGTCGAGATTGAGCCGGTCAAGAAGTCGAACGTGATCGAGGTCTATTGCGACACCGCGAGCGCCGCACTGTCGCAAAAGATCATTTCGAGCCTCGTCGACTTCTATCTCGACCAGCATATCCGCATGAATCGGACGACCGGCAGCCGCGAGTTCTTCGACGAGCAACTCCAGCGGCTGCGACAGGATCTGGTCAAGAGCGAAGAGCAACTCCGCGACCTGAAAAATGAGACGGGCATCTCCTCGCCCGACGACCAGCGCAAGATCATCGTCGAGCGGATCGGCCGGCTCGAGGACCAGTGGCTGGAGGCCGCGTCGGAAGCGTCCGCTTCCCGGGCGCAGGTCGAACTGCTGAAGAAGCAGTTCGCCGAGCAGGAGGAAACGCAAGTCACCGCGCTGACCGTCGGCTTTGCCAACGATGCAGCCGACGGAATGCAGCAGCAGCTCTATGAGTTGCAGTTGAAGTATCACGAGTTGCTGGCGAAATACACCAACGAGCATCCCGCCGTGGCGCAGGTCCGCGAGCAGTTGGAAAAAGCCCAGGCGGTGTGGGCTCGGGAGGAGCGTTCTCGCAGTCAGGTGACGACTGGACCGAACCGGGCGCACGAGGAAATGAAGCTGGCGTTGCTCGCTCAAGAGCCGATCCTGGCGTCGTTGGAAGCCAAGTCCAAGACGCTGCAGGGCCAATTGAAACAAGAGCAGGGAGAGTTGGCGGAACTGAACGCCAACGACGTGCGGCTGGGGCGTTTGCTGCGGGAAGTGGAGCTGAAGGACGAGGAGTACCGGAAGTACGCGGGCCATCTCGAACAAGCGACCATTGATCAGGAACTCGAGCTGCAGCGCATCTCGAACGTCAACGTGCTGCAACCGGCGACGTACCAGCCGAAGCCGGTCAGGCCGCACAAGCTGCTCAACCTCGCCTTGGGGCTGTTGATCGGCATGTTCGGCAGCGCTGCTTTAGCGCTGGCGGCCGAAGGTCTGGACCATTCCTTGCAGAGCCCGGAAGACATTGAAAACAAGCTTGAACTGACGACCCTGGCCTCGATTCCGCGTTTGCGCCCCGAACACTTTATCGCTCACGAGAGAAACTGACGCCATGATCACCAGCTCTCGAGCCGAAGCGGTCGCCCAGCCGGTGCGCCCGCGCGTCGTGCTCCATCCGGAAGCGCAGGCTCACTTTCAAGCCTTGCTGAGCCGGTTGCCCTGGCGTCTTGACAGCGACTCGCACATGGAAGGCGACGCGGCCGCTGACGGACAGGCCGCCGGCGGCGCCCGACGCGATTTATGCACGTTGGGCCTGACGAGCTGTTATAGCGGCGAAGGAGTCAGCACCGTCGCCATGCAGTTGGCCTTGACGGCGGCGGAACGCGGCGACTGCCGTGTGCTGCTGGTCGACGCCAACCAGGCCCGCCCGGCCGTGCATCGTATGTTCGGCATTCCCGCGACCCCGGGATGGAGCGACGTCGTCCGGGGAGAGACCGCTTGGGAGGCGGCCGTTCGGCCGGCGGAAACGCCCGGCTTGTTCGTGCTCGCGGCCGGCGCTGCGGCTCGCGGCGCCGACGATTCGGCCGGCTGGAGCCGCGCAATTCGAGAACTCCGCACTGATTTCGATCTGATCGTGTTCGACCTGCCGCCCTCCGGCGATGCGTCGGGCGGCGACCGCCTGGCGGCCAGGATGGACGGCGTGCTGCTGGTCGTCGAGGCGGAACGGGTGCGCTGGCAGGTGGCGCAGCGAACGAAAGAGCGCTTGGTGCGCGGCGACGCGCGGCTGGTGGGGGCGGTGCTTAATAAGCGCCAGAGGCACGTGCCCGGCTGGCTCTACCAGACGCTATGACGAAGTGCAGGCGCCTGGAACACAAGCGGAGGGGCGGAACTGGCGAACGAGACCGGCGCGCTGAAGTGCGCGCAGGTTGCCAGGCAAGGGCTGCTTTGATTCACCCCTGGATGATTTGACAGAACTGCTATGCCCCTGGCCAAGATCCTAGGCGCCGCGCGAAAATTCGCGTCGCTGCCCTTACGCGATGACTGGTGCGGGTTGCACTCGCCAGTCGAACTCCGGCGGATTATCGAACGCGAACGTGCGCGGACCGACCGCAACGGCGACCCGTTTACGCTCGTCACCCTTGTGGCGCGCAGGCCGGACGATCGCGTGACGCTCGTGCAGCTTGCCGCGGAGCTGCGCCGAAGGCTGCGTTTGATCGACGAGGCGGGGTGGCTGGGCCGCGATGAACTGGCCGCGGTGCTCCCGAGCACGCCGGTGGCCGGCGCCTGGAAGGTGGCTGACGACTTGTGCCTGAGCGTTGCGCCGGAGCAAGCGCTGCCCGTCTGCAAGGTCTATTGTTACCCGTCAGACTGGCTGGCGGAGGACGGCCCGGCGCCAGGCCAGGCCGATGGAAAGGCGCAAAGCGCCGGCGGAGAGTCCAAAAGCTCCGAGTCGGCGGAACCGCTCGAGACGTTATGCTCGTTGCCGATGCCGCGTTGGAAGCGCGGACTCGATATCCTCGGAGCAAGCGTGGGGTTGACGCTGCTGTCGCCCGTAATGCTCGGAGCGGCCGCGGCCATCAAGTTCAGCTCGCCGGGACCCGTATTGTTCAAGCAGGCGCGCGGCGGACGACTGGGCAAACGCTTCGTAATGTACAAGTTTCGCTCGATGGTCGTCGACGCGGAGCAGAGGAAGCGGGAACTGTTGGCCCTCAATGAACAGGACGGCCCCGCCTTTAAACTTTCGGCCGATCCCAGAGTCACGCCGCTGGGCCGCTTTCTCCGCACGACCAGCATCGACGAATTGCCGCAACTGATCAATGTCCTTAAAGGGGACATGTCGTTGGTCGGCCCGCGGCCGCTGCCGTGCGACGAGTCAGACGCCTGCCGGGGCTGGCAGCGGCGGCGGCTCGACGTGACGCCGGGTCTGACCTGTATCTGGCAGGTCCGAGGGCGGTCGCAGGTCTCGTTCGCCGATTGGTGCCGCATGGATCTCCAGTACGTCGCTTCTCGCAGCTTGCTCCGCGACGTCACTCTCATTGCGCTGACATTGCCCGCAGTGCTGCTGCGGCGAGGAGCGCGCTGACATGCCGTGCAGGCGAGGGACAGGCGCCGGTCGTAAGGGCCGGCGCAGAGAGATCAGGTGCACGCCGTGAGCGAACCGATGGAGCCCAGCGTTTCCAGTTCGGCGCCTTGGTCGTTTCCGGCGGCAGGCCGCTGGTGGGCGCTGGTGCGCGCCGCCGGCCGGCAACGCGCCGACGCCGTGTTCACGGTGGGCGCATCGCTGGCGGTATTTTTCATGACTGCCGTGCAAGGCGTCTTATTGGCCCACATTCTGGGGCCGGAGGCTCGCGGCGAATACAGCGCCGTTACCTTCTACACGCAGGTGCTGACGTATATCGGGCTGTTGGGCGCACTGCTGGCGATTGCGCGGAGGGCCGCGCAAGGCGTGGAGAACTATCAGGAACTGAGCCGGTCCGCGATGCGGCTGGGAGCTGCGACCGGCGTCGCCACGGTGGGCGCCGCCACGTTGCTGTTGTTCATCGGCCTGCCGGCGGAAAAACGCTTCCTGGCCCCGCTGGGCATCGTCTGTGCGCTGATGCTTCCTTGCGAACACATTCGTCTGGCGCTGCTGGCCGTCGATCAAGGCCGCGGCGAGTTTCGCCGCTTCAACACGTTGCGGCTGCTGGCGGCCTGCATGTTTCCGCTGGCGCTGATCGCGGCCTGGTCGGCAGGGCTGGATTCATTATCGCTGATCGTGGCGCTGACGGTCGCCGCATCCGCCGCAAGCCTGTCGCTCACGCTGCTGGGCGGCGA
>DASZUP010000230.1:0-7386 GCA_035547635.1 Pirellulales bacterium | reverse complement strand
GCCAGTTCCGGCTGCGCGGCGCCGGCGTCTTTCGTGAGCGGCCGGTCCCCGGAGGCATTCCACATCGTCTGCTTGACCAACAGCCGCCAGCCGCCCTGTTGGTTGGCCGACACGACCCAAATCCGCCAATCGGCAGCTGATTTTAATTCGCCCGACTGATACTTCTGCGAGCTGCTCGTCTCGTAATCCAATTGCTGGCCGATTTCGAGCTGATATCGAGGCAGCGCCGCTGTGAGCTTCGCTGGCTCGCTCTTGCCGACGCCTTCGCCGTCGGCAATCATCTCCCCCCAGCTCGCCATCACAACGCCGAGAGCCAGAACGCGAATGGCACGGAACATGAGCGTCCCCCTTTGCGAAAGAAGTGAGAAGGTAGTCTCCGCGCGCTTCAAGATACCGCCGCGGCCGCCTGGAGGCAAAAGCAGCGACTTAACAAGCAGGATAGTGACGCCCACGTCAGCAACCAGCGGCGGGGCATTGCCGTCGCCCGCCACTGGTGGCGCTCGTCGACTGCTGGGACACATTATGCCGACCTGTCGCGTTTCTCGGTGCGCCGTTCCCTGGGCGGCATCGGCCTCCGTATGCAAGGCTCGCCACGGCCAGGCTGTACCGGTGATCATCACCGGGAGGCAAGTGCTGGCGTGATATTCCTTTCTCAGCCGGCGCAAGGGCCTCGTTGGCATGGCAGCGTGAGCGCCAAGCCAGCTTACGCGTACGTTGGAAGTGAGTCTCTCTGGACGGACTGCGCGCCGAAGTGGGCGCGTTTGAATGGGCCGGCAAGGACGGCATTGGCGCCCAAGTTGGAAGGGCGTTTCGAAAAGTTGGACCCCTCGGCGAAACGAAAGCAGTGGGTGATACGATGCGTCGAGACGATGCGGCCCTCGCACGCTTGCCCATTCAGGATCGGGTCGGCGTTGTCGTCTTTCATTCGGCCTGCCGAAGCGGTCTGATCGGTGGCTTGGCGCTAAGACTTTGCAAAACCAGCAGAGGGGGGAGAGCATGCAGTTGGCAAAGCGGCATTGGCTGCCGTCGAGGGCCGCCCGGCGCCGTAATTTACCGTGTCGGCTCCGTCCTGACTTGCCGCCGCGACCGGCCGGCCGGATCGCGAAATCGCTCGCCGGCGCTAAGACTTTGCGCACAATCTGCAGGCGTAAAACAAAACAGTCCGGCAGGCCCCGATGGCCGTGCCGGACTGCTTTTTTCCCTCCCGGGAATCGGCTGCTTGAGCCCAATAGTGCGGGCGAACTGCGGAATCTGCGCAGTGATTCGCCCGGTTCGTGTCGTAGTTTGGTGCGCGGAAGGCGCTGCGCGTGGCACAGCAGCGCGAATTCAGGTAATGCCGAGCATTTGGGCAGGTCCCCCCTGTTCCGCGAACGCTGGCTTGTTGCGTCGCAGCTCGGCGGCAAAAACAGCTATCGGCGCGCGACCGGCCGACACTTTTGGGACAGTTCCGTATTGTGCAGGTTTGGAAGTTTGGAGAGACTATTCCACCATTTTCTGCAATTGTCTTCACAAACTTTGCCGGTCAGGCCGATTTTCTACACCGCGCGATCTACGACTGAGCATGTCGCTCGGTCGCCCGCGGACGAAGGTTTCCCTGGGCTGGAAAGCCTGTGGAGAGCATTGCAACGTTTTTCAAGTCGTCTCGGGGAAAGGAAAGCTGCTCGTGAGCAAAGCCAATCGCATCTCGCTGGCCATCATGCGGTCGTCGCTCTTGTGGGGGCTGCTGGCCAGCCTGGCCTTCTTCGCCCCGATCAAGACCGGACGCTGGCACGACGAATTCGTGCTGCGCTATTTCGCCGGGCACTGGGTGGAATACATTGAGACGACGATGTTCTTCGTCGGCATGGCCGGCCTGGTCTTGAAGGCCATGGATGTTCTGCGGCAGTCGGGCAGTTTGAATCGCGAATGGCTGCCGGCCGTCTCAGGCGGTCCGGCGCCGGCCAGCGAGGCGGGCAATTTCTTGCGAGCCCTGGACGAGCAGTCCGGGCAGCGGCCCGACGACTACCTGCCGCGCCGCCTGCGCGAGGCGCTGCAAAGCGTGCAGTTCGCCGGTTCAGCCGACAAGCTCGGCGATGAATTGAAATACCTTTCCGAATCCGACGCGGGACGCTCGCACGCCAGTTACGCCTTGCTGCGGATTATCATCTGGGCGATCCCCATTCTTGGCTTCTTGGGGACGGTGATCGGCATCACGATGGCCATTGCCAGCCTGAACCCGCAAGCCTTGGAAGATTCGCTGCCGACGGTGACCGGCGGTTTGGGCGTCGCGTTCGATACCACCGCGCTGGCCTTGGGCCTGTCGATGGTGTTGATGTTCACGCAGTTCTTCGTCGACCGCCTGGAAGGGCAATTGTTGTCCGCGGTCGATGCACGCGCCGCCGAGGAGCTTGGCGGACGCTTCGAGCAACTCGGCGCCGGAGACGATCCGCAGGTGGCCGCCGTGCGGCGCATCGCCGACACGGTCATCAAGGCGACCGAGTCGCTCGTGGAGCGGCAGGCCGAAGTCTGGCAGCAGACGATCGAAGCCTCGGAGCGACGCTGGAGCGAGCTCGGCGTCAACGCCAGCAAACAGGTCGAGCAAGCGCTGTCGGGCGCCTTAGCGCAGAGCATTGCCGCGCATGCGGAACGCCTGGCGGCATCGTCCGAGGCGACAACCGAACAGAACCGGCGCAACTGGAGCCGGCTGCAGCAGGCTCTGGCCGACACGGCCGAAAAGACCAAGGCCCAGCAGGCGGAGCTCACCAGGCAAAGCGAAATCTTGCTCCGCGTCGTCGAGGCCAGCGGTCATGTGATCAAGCTCGAAGAGGCCCTCAACGGCAACCTGGCTGCGTTGGCCGGCGCTCAGCACTTTGAGGAAACGTTGCTCAACCTGGCAGGCGCCATTCACCTGCTCAACGCACGCTTGGGCCATGTGTCCAGCGCTCCCCAGGTGGACCTGAAAGATTCTTCTTCCGTAGGCAAGGCTGCATGAGACGGCGTAGAAACCCGAAATCGGGCGGCGCCGGAGTTTCACTGTTTCCCTTTCTGGCGGTGCTCCTGTGCACGATGGGCGCCCTGATTGTGGTGCTGATCGTCATTGCGCGTCAGTCCCGACCTGATTTGGAAGACAGCGAAGCGACGGCGGCCAACGCTGCGCTGCAGGAAGAGTGGGAGCGGAAACAGGCCGATCTGAAATGGCGGATCGAGCAACTGCGCAGCGCGCGCAAAGCGACTCTAGCCCAACTCGAAACGCAGCGTCAGGAGTTGAGCCATCTGGAAGACCACGCTCGCCGGCTGCGCTCGCAGCTTGAAGAGTTGGAGCACGCCCGCAAGGAGTTCGATGGCGTCGCCTCTGGGGAACGCCTGGAGCACGACCGGCTGAAGCAGCAGATTGCCGAGGCCGAAAGCCAGATTGCGGCCAAAAAAGCGGAAATCGACGAGGCGCGGCGCAAGGCGCGCCGCGGGGGCGGGTCGTACGCCGTGGTGCCGTACCATGGACCTAACGAAACGCGACGGCGACCGATTTATATCGAATGCCGCGCAGACGGCGTCGTCTTCCAGCCGGAAGGTCTGGTGCTGACGGAAAAGGACTTCGACGGAGACCTTGGCCCGGGCAATCCTCTGGCCTCGGCCTTGCGCGCGGCTCGGGAGTATCTGAGTCGTACGCAGATGCCAGGCGAGGGCGCTCCTTACCCGTTGCTGCTGATTCGACCCGACGGGGTGCTGGCCTATGAGTGCGTCATCAACGCGATGAGTTCGTGGGGCTCCGAGTTCGGCTACGAACTGATTGGTCAGGACTGGCCACTGGAGTTTCCGCCGCCCGACCCGCAACTGGCGCTTGCCATGCGACAGGCCATTGGCGAAGGGCGTCTGCGGCAAGCTTATCTGGCGCGTGCGGCTCCGCGGTTGATGCAGGCCGGACAACATGCGTCGTTTCGCGCCTCGCCTACCGGCGGGATCATGCGAGACGACGGCATGCCGATGGGCAGAGAACCGCGGTCGAGCGGACGCGGACATCCCGGCGGCCGTTCCTCTTGGAGTCGAGGGCTCTCAGAACGCGGCCAGGTGGCGGGCGCTCGCTCCGGCGGCGACTCGGACGGTTCCAAGTCCAAGAAGCTCAGCGGCAATCCCTACCGCGCCGCCTTGGCCAGTCAGGCACATGGCGGCGGCGCCGGCGGAGAAGAAGCTACCGGCGGAGGCGCCGATTCGATCCTCGGCGGAGGCGCCGGCGGAGACAGCATCTTAGGATTTGGCGCTGGGCCCGGGGGAGACGGACCTTATTCAGCAACCAAGTCCGGCAGCGACCGTTACGGCCGCGGAAGAGCCGGACTGGCTCGCGGAACAGGCAGTGCGCCGGCGGCCGGGGATTCGCTGGCCGGCGGCGTCGGCGGATCGTCATCCTCCAATCTGCTGGCTGCTTCGAGCGGCGGGGCCAGTGCGAAGTCAACGGGCTACGGTACGGGCAGCGGCGCCGGTCGGTATGGCGATCGCCAGGCAACCAGCGGCGGACCATATGGCGCAGGCGGCCGTTACGGCGGCGCGCCGGGCACGGGTGGAACAGGCGCTGCAGGCGCTGGCCGAGGCTGGGGAATGGCCCAAGAAAAAGTTGCCGCCGGCACTACGCGAGCGGGTTCTGGGCAAGGCGGGGCGAAGGACGGCGCAGGCGGAAACGGATCAGGAAACTCCGCCGTCAACGGAAAAGACGGCGCTGGAATGACTGGCGGAACGCTCGCTGCTGGAGCGGCGGCAGCGGCCGCGGGTACAACCTTGGCCGATAGTCGCTCGGGCAACCGCGGCGGCGGGCTCGGAGCCGGTTCCGGCGGCGCGGGCTCCGGCGGCGCCGGGAACGGTACTGGTTCGGGGGGCAGCGGTTCGGAGGCTGGGGGCGCGGGCGGTGGAGTTGCGGGACAGGCGAGCGAAGCGCCGACCGGAGCGTCGACCGGGGCTGGAACAGTTGCCGCGGGCCCAGCGGGCGCTACAGGCGCCACTGCGGCAGTAGGTCAAGGAACAGGAACGGGCGGCGCCGGGAAAAATGGAAGCGGCGGAGGCGGACCGGGACAAAACGCAACCGGAGAAGGCAATTCGCCGGGTGGCGCCGCCGGTGAAGGCCCCGCTCTAGCGGATGCCAAGTCGGGCGCGACTTCGGGCGCTACAGCAGGCAAAGCTGGCGCGAAAGGCGGCAACGCCAAGCAAGGTTCCGCAGTGCCTGCGCCCGGCTTGATGGCGCAAACCGGTTCCTCGACCGAGAGCGGTTCCACGGCCGGCGGTTCGATTGGCCAAACGGGCAATGGTTCAGGCGCCAGCGGCGGCTCGGCGGGATCGCCGGGCGGAGGCGGGACCAGCGCTGGTGGAAATGGCGGACAGGGGGCCGGAGGAAGTCAGCAGCAGCAAGCTTCTGCTTCCGGCATGCCCGCCTTGCCCAACCTGACGCTCGGCCAACAGCCGAAGAGCATTGCCGAAGAAACCGGAGAACAGAACTGGGCTAATCCCGCCGCCAATCACTACTCGTTCCCCGTCACTCGTCCGATCAAGGTCGTTTGCGACGCCGATCACCTCACGGTGTTGCCGGAAGGACGCACGCGGCGAGGTTACAAGGTGATCGAACTCAACGAACAAACCGAAGACGGCGTGCGCGAGTTGGTCGAATCCGTATGGGACCGGGTCGAAACGTGGGGCGCTGCTGGTCGCGGCATGTACTGGCGCCCCGAGTTGTTGATGGAGGTCGAACCCGGCGGCGAGCGGCGTTATGCGGAGTTGAAGTCGCTGCTGGCCGACAGCGGTCTCGACGTGCGAGGACGCCGGCGTCGCGCTCCGGTAATCCAGTATCCGCGGACGCGAACCCCCAATTGAGCAAGCTGATCCCGAGCAGGTGCGGTAACCATGTCCCGATTTGCAAAACAGGAAACGGAAGCCGCCGGCAGCGATTCGTTCCTTGACGTGGTGACCAACATCGTCGGGATCCTGATTATTCTGGCGATGGTCGTCGGCATCCGCATCAAACACGGTCCGGCGCAGCCGGCCGAATCGACCTGGGACGAGGCAGAGGCCAAGGAGCAAGTCAATCGGCTGCAAGCAGAAGCGAACTCGCTGGAGCGCAACATCCATAAGACGGAAGGGCAGATTAGCGATCTCGCCGAGGCGGCGAAAGGGCTGTATCAGCAGCGCGGAACTTTCGCTTACCTGATAGCGGAACATGAGCGAGAATTGAATGCGGCGCGCAAGACGCTCGATGACCAGACTCGCGAGGCGTTCGATCTGCGCCGAGCGCAAGCCAAAGCCGAACTCGATTTGAAGCGTTTGGAGCAGGAAGCGGCCGACGCGCAATCCGCGGCCCAGAACGCCAACCGGCCGATCAAGATCCAAAGTCGTCCCACGCCGATCAGCCATACCGTTTTCGGCGACGAGGTCCACTTTCAACTCAAGGGCGGGCGGCTGGCATGGGCGCCGCTGACCGAGCTGGCTGAGCTATGCCACCAGGATGCGCAAGGACAAATCCACCGGCTGCAGAACACGCCTGAGATTTCCGACACGCTGGGGCCGATGGGCGGCTTTCGCGCCCGCTACGTCGCGGAGCGGCTCGAGTCGCCGTTGGATCCGGGCCGTTTTCGCGTCATTTTCAAAGTGGAGCTGCTGCCGCTGCAGGATGAGTTCGGAGAAACGGTCAACGATGCGCTGCGAGATAATTCGCTGTTCCTTTCCCGCCTGGCGGAATACGTTCCTCGTAAAACGACCGTGACGCTCTGGACGTATCCCGACAGCTTTGTGGACTATTCGCGACTGAAGGAAGAGCTGTACCAACTCGGCTTCTCCGTCGCCGCGCGTCCGCTGCATCAGGACTGGTACATCAGCGGCTCGAACTACGGCAGCCACTCGGCCGCCCAATGAGCGAGGCTGTCGGGTCGTGGCTGCTCAGTCCTTGGTCGCAATTCTGATTCCATGTTCGACGGCGGCGACCATTTGGTCGATCTCTTCGAGCGAGACGGCCAGCGGCGGCATGAGCACCACCACGTTGCCCAACGGCCGCACCAGCACGCCCCGTTCGCGGGCAACGTTGCAGACTTGCTGTCCGCGACGTTCGCCCCACGGATAGGGCGTTTTGCTCGCACGGTCCTGGACGAGCTCGATGCCCACGATCAAGCCGCGCTGGCGGACATCGCCGACGTGATCAAATCGCGAAATGCGTTCCAGATGCTTCGCCAGCCGCGCAGCCTTTTCGGCCAGCCGCTCCAAGACGCGTTCTTCTTCGAACACGTCAAGCGAAGCCAGGGCGGCCGCAGCGCCGAGCGGGTTGCCGCCATAGGTGTGGCCGTGATAGAACTGCTTCGACTCTTCGTAACGCCCGAGAAACGCCTGCCAGACTTCGTGCGTGGTCAGCGTGGCCGCCAGCGGCAGGTATCCGCCGGTCAG
>DASZUP010000229.1:0-4707 GCA_035547635.1 Pirellulales bacterium | reverse complement strand
CGGCGGCCCGGGTCCCTATAGCGGCATGGTGCCCGCGGCCACGCTGGAACGACTGATGCGCGAGGCGCCCACGAACGAAACGGTCCAGGGCGTGCTCGCCCAGCTGCAGCGCGGCGAAAGCGACAAAGCCGCCAAGATCCTTTCCTGGGGGGACGACCCCGAAGAGAAAGCTCCCGCTGCGGCGGCGCCTGCCGAGGCCAAGCCGGTGCGCGAGGTGAAAGCACCGTCGGCTCCGGCGCCCAAGCCGGCCGCCGCCAGCGCCGCGCCGGCGGCCGCATCGCCGACGACCAACCTTTACAAGCTGGTGGTGGCTTCGGATGGCGGCGACGAATTCGAATCAAGCCTGAAGCTGATCGACCATCAAGGCAGCATCAGCGGAACGTTGGTAGCGCCCGATGGGGAAGAAGTCGCCATCAACCATGCGCAGCTTGAGGGCGCCGATCTGTCGTTCGACTTCGATCTTGGCGCCGGCGATGAGGCGATCTGCTTGCGATTCCAGGGCGTCATCCTGGACGATGTTGTCAAAGGCACCTTGTCGTAAGTTGTAGACCTTGACTAGTTTCTGTTGACCGCCCTATACTGCGGGTTTGCTTGGCCCAGAGCTTTTATCAGGCAATAGCGAACCATGAAAACAGAGCGGCGGCACGAACTGGCGAAGAACGATCTGGCAGACTGGATCGGCGATCGGATTGAGGAGCTCAAGCCTTATTCCACCGCCATCTGGGCGACCGTGCTGGCCGTCCTCGTAGGGGCGTTTGCCTTCGTTTATTGGTCTCGCAAAAGCGAGGCGCGACTGGAGCGCACCTGGGACAGCTATTTCAATGCTCGCAGCGAGCCGACCCCGGAAGGTCTGCGGAGCGTGGCCGAGGCTTATCCCGAGACGCCCGCCGGGCTCTGGGCGCGATTGACGCTGGCGGACGTTCAGCTCTCTAAAGGGGTGAACGACTTGTTCGAAGACCGTGCGGACGGCGAAGAGGCGCTCAAGGAGGCGGTCGAAGCGTACGAATACGTGCTGGCCCATGCTCCTCGCGGTTCGCTGTTAATCGAACGCGCGACGTACGGTTTGGGCGAGGCGCTCGAATCGCAAAATGAACTGAGCGACGCCAAGGCCCAATATGAGGCCGTTGTGGCGAAATGGCCTGATGGGGCGTATTCGACGCAAGCCAAACAACGCCTGGCCGACTTGGAAAAGGCCTCGACCAAACAGTTCTACGATTGGTTCGCCAAGCAGGAGCCAAAGCGCAAAACGCCTGATGCCGATGCGTCGGGCGGCAAGCCCCCGTTCGACGCCAGCAAGATCGAAGAGCATCCCTTCGAGCCCAAGATCAAACTGAACGCCGAGGGCGAGGGCAAATAGCCCGGCACTGCGAGTCGCATGGAAAGCAAAGAGTTCGCGCTGTATGAGGCGCCATTGGCCGCAGCTTTCCGGTTCCCGTTTGTTTGCTCCTCCTCATGAACGCCTCCCGCCCCGAGCCGTCTGCCGAAGCGGTGGAATTGGTCGTCGCCGAGAGCCAGGCCGGCAACCGGCTCGACTGGTACCTGGCCCGGCAGTTTCCGTCCTATAGCCGGACGCATCTACGCCGCGTAATCAATGCGGCCTGCGTCAAGGTAAACGGCAAGCGGACCAAGGCCAGCCATCATCTCAGCGCAGGAGATAAGGTATCGCTGGTACTGCCGCAAATGCCTCGCTCGGGGCCCGAGCCCGAGGAAATTCCGCTCGACATTCTTTATGAAGACGACGCCCTGGCGGCCATCAACAAGCCGCCGGGCATGGTCGTGCATCCAGCCAAGGGGCACTGGAAAGGCACGCTGGCCAGCGCGCTGCAATTCCACTTCGATCGACTGAGCAGCGTCGGCGGGCCGACGCGACCGGGGATCATTCATCGCCTCGATCGCGACACGAGCGGAGTGATTGTAGTCGCCAAGCATGACCTGGCCCACCAACGGTTGGCGTTGCAGTTTGAACGCCGCACCGTAACCAAGGAGTACTTCGCGCTGGTGGCCGGACAGCCGAACCTGGACCGGGACGTAATCGACCTGCCGATCGGCCTGCACCCGCACCATCGCGAGAAGATGGCCGTTCGGCGCGACGATCCTAACAGCCGCCCGGCGCAAAGCTTCTACGAGGTGCTCCAGCGGTTTGACGGCTTTGCCAGCGTGAAGATCACGCCCAAGACGGGGCGGACGCACCAGATTCGCGTCCACCTGGCCAGCATCGGGTGTCCCGTGCTATGCGATCGGGCGTACGGCAACCGAGCGCGGCTCACTCGCGGCGAACTGCGGCGACGGCCCGAAGACGAGCTGGCGCTGCTTGAACGGCAAGCGCTGCACGCCCATCGCCTGCAACTCGAGCATCCCGAAACGGGCCAGCCGCTCGAGTTCGAAGCCCCGCTTCCGGACGATATCCGGCAAACCTTGGATGCGCTGGCTGAATTTCGCGCCTTGTAAGCCGGCGCGGAAGATCGCAGAATCGGGGCTTGTCACGCGCATTGATCGGTTGAAGGGCCCTATGGGAGTCATGCATGAAGCTCGTCAAGTTTGCGCCGCTCGGCGGCAAAGAATCGGTGGGGCTGCTGGAAGGCGAGCAAATCCTGCCGCTGGCTTCGACCGGCGGCCAGTATCAGACCCTGACCGACATTCTTGAAGCCGACGATCCGGCGGCGCTGGTCGAGCTGTTGTTCGACCAGTCAGGCGAGCGCGTGCCGCTGCATGCGGTCGCCTTGTTGGCGCCGGTCGACCAGCAAGAGATTTGGGCCGCGGGCGTGACCTATATCCGCAGCCGCAAGGCCAGGATGGACGAGTCGCAAGGGGCGGCAGTGTTTTACGATAAGGTGTACGAGGCCCCGCGTCCGGAATTGTTTTTCAAGGCCAACGCCTACCGTGCGGTAGGGCCGGACCGACCAGTGCGCATTCGTCACGACGCCGCCTGGAACGTTCCCGAGCCCGAGCTGGCCTTGGTGCTGAACTCGCACATGAAGCTGGTCGGCTTCACGGTCGGCAACGACATGAGTTCTCGCGACATCGAGGGCGAGAACCCGCTGTACCTGCCGCAGGCCAAAGTTTACGACCAGTCGTGCGCACTGGGGCCTTGCATCACGCTGTTGGACGCCATGCCGCCGCGCGAGCAGATCGGCATTCACATGGCGGTGATTCGCGAGCACGCGATCGCCTTTGAGGGGGAGACGAACGTCGGACAGATGGCGCGGACTTTCGAGGACTTGATCGACTACCTCTCCCGCGACAACACGTTCCGCTACGGCGTGTGCCTGCTGACCGGCACCGGAGTGGTGCCCAGCGACGATTTTACGCTGCGCCCCGGCGACATCATCAATATCACCATCGACGGCATCGGCACGCTCGTCAATTCCGTCATTCAGGAATGAGCGGCGTCAGTGGAATTCGTACTCGGGGTTCTGCACGTCAAAATCAAGATCGCTGAACTGCCGGTTCGGCTGGATGTTGAGATAGGTGTATTCCTCGGCCAGGTCGGGTTCTTCGCCGTGGATGGCAGGCCACTCGTAAGCCTCGTAGCGGACGGGCAACTGCATTTGAGCGTCGATGTACAGCCGGGTCATCTGGTACGGCACGCCGTCATGCCGCGTATGACGCGCCAGCTCCAGGCAGGTGCAAGGGCGGCCTTCAATCTTGGCATCGGGAATGATGCGCGTCGTGCAGTGAACGAACTGCACGTCGTGCTTGGCTTCTTTCAGCCAGCTCTCCGCCATCCGTTTGATTCCCAGATCCGTCACCGGATATCGATTGCCTTGCATGGCCATTCTGCCTTCGGGATCCAGCCGGAACACGCCGACGAGACGCCCTTTGAGCCCATTGGGATGAGCCAGCAGACGGTTGTCGTTATGGCCGTGTACGTAAACTGCTTCTTGCCCGCGGACTTTCGCAGGGGCGAGGTAGTTGACGTACACGCTGAACGGTTCGTGACGCAACTTGATGGCCAGTCGCTCGTTCCCCGTCAGGCGGCCGTCGATCCGCTCACGCTTGACCAGCGTGCAGGAATAGTCGGCGATTTGCCGCATCGCCTGCAGACTGGCTTCAGCCATTCGGATGGCGTCGATCGCCGTCGGCTGCGGCCCGACAGGCAAACTTCGTCGGGCCAGCCGCGGCGCAACGGGCTGCGCCGCAGGGCGCGGTTGGGCGGGAGCTTTTCGGACGACGTCAGGAGTCTGGGCGACGGCGTCGGAACCGAACGCCGTAGCGGCCGCGAACAAGCCGCAGCGTAGAATTCGCCTTAACTCACCACGGCTCTGATGGGTCCGTTTGTTCATCGCTCGCACTCCTTTGCTAGCGTTGGAGCAAGGCTCCAGTTTCTGCACTCGCGCCCCGCCGTCACGTGCGGCGGCGAACAACTTTGGCGTTTTCAAAGCATTGGGACAAGAGCGGTTTTTTCAAAAGCTGAACTCCAGAGGATGCGCGGCGAACAGGCGCCCGAGGACTCGATGCATTGCGGCGGGCGGAGGACCGGGATGTCTGCGGGATTTCACGTCCCGGCGGTAATTTGCGTCGCGCACGCCGGGCAATTAAACTGTCGCCTGCCCGCCTTGCCCGTTTTCCCTCAAAAAACGACCTTCCTTCAGGAGACTTGTCGTGCTGCTGCGATCTCTTTCCCGCCTGCTGGCCGCTTTGCTCTGTACTGCGATCGGCGCTTCCGCCATGGCCGAAGACGCTCCGCCAAAAATCCGCGTCGGCATT